>JBGASI010000361.1:0-706 GCA_044229815.1 Vicinamibacteria bacterium
AGGCGCGCGGGCTCGCTCGCGCCCCAGAGGTGCCGCAGCAGGCTCGCCCGCTCGACCGATCCCGTGGCGGCGGGCGGCAGGCGCGCGCCCAGCAGCGCGAGCTGCGTGCGCACCGCTCCCGGCACGAAGGCCTCGGGTCGCTCCTCGTAGAGGAAGAGGTTGCGCCCGGGCTCGGTGGCGAAGGCGCGCACGGTGGCCTCGTACGTGAGGCGATGGTCGATCGAGGCGCCCAGGCCGAGCGGGGCGAAGACGTGGACGGCCTGCGTGCGCGGGCCGAGCTCGGTCAGCAGCCGCGCCGCCTCGAGCGCCACGGTCTCGTCGGCAGGCAGGCGCTCGGCGGGCAGGCGCTCCGCCCGCAGGGCGACGTCGGCGCGATCCCGCTCGCCTGCCGACGGCAGCCCGGCTGCGGCGAACTCGGCGCCCAGGGTGCGCGCAGCCTTCGCGGCCTTCGTCTCGGACCCGACGGGCTCGAACAGGGCCAACAGCAGAACACGCCGACCCTTCGCGGCCTCGGACTGCACGCGCGCCGGACACGCCAGCATCACGTCGTCGCCGTGGGGCGCGACGAACAGGCAGTCGTAACGCTCGAGGGCCGCGGGGGCGATGCGTTTCATCGCAGGCGCACGATGCGGGTCAGCTCGGGCAGGCAGCGCGTCTCGTCGCAGGCCTGGTAGACGAGCTCCAGCGCGCGCGCCCCGCCGCCGCT
>JBGASI010000361.1:749-7837 GCA_044229815.1 Vicinamibacteria bacterium
CCGGCCCGGCACCGCCGTCCCACGGCGCCCCGGCCGGGTAGCGGACGTTGCGCAGCGGGCCCCGCACGCCCGCGACCCGCGTCGGGACAAGGCCGGCGCCCGCGGGGTTCGCGTTGAGGTGCCAGCCCTTCTTCACGGCCAGCTCGAGCCGGAAGGGCTTCCACTCCTCGTCCTCGCTGCTGCCCAGCGTCGCCTCGATCTCCAGCGCGTCGTAGGCCTCGTCCTCGAGCGAGGAGGCGGCCATGGGCGCGGCGGGCGCAGGCGCCGCCGCGGTAGCCGGCGCCGTCGCCGCGGGGCGCGGCGCGCCGGCCGGCAGCTCCAGCTGCCCGAGCGCCTCGAGCGCCCGCACGAGCGTGACGTGGGCGAGCGGGACCTGCGCCATCCCCTCGGCGAAGGCCAGGATCGTGCGCTTCGCCCGCTCGGCGAACGCGGGCTCGCCGGTGAGGCGCGCGAGCGCCACGAGGTTGAGCGCGCTGATGCCGTTGCCCGAGGCGACCGCGCCGTCGAAGGCCGGCTTGGCGCGGAACAGCAGGCGCGGGTCGGCGCCGGCCGCGAAGAAGCCGCCGGCCACGGGATCGCCGAGCCGCGCTTCCTGCTCTTCGGCCAGGCGCACGGCCTCCTCGGCCCACTCGACCTCGCCGGTGGCCTCGTGCAGCTGCAGCAGGCCCTCGACGAGGAACGCGTAGTCGTCGAGCAGCGCCGGCACGGCCGACGGGCGCCCGCGCCAGGCGTGGAGCAGCGTGCCGCTCGCCTCGTCGACCAGGTTGTCGAGGACGAAGACGGCCGCCTGCCGCGCGGCGTCGAGATAGCGCGGCTCGGCGAGCCGGGCGCCCGCGCGCGCCATGGCGCCGATCATCAGGCCGTTCCAGTCGGCGAGGACCTTGTCGTCCGTCAGAGGCCGCTTGCGGCGGTCCCGTGCCTCGAGGAGCGCCCGCCGGCCGCGCTCGAGCCGGCGCAGCAGGTCCTCTTCGGCGATCCCGCCGGTGCGCGCCACCTCGGACAGCGGCAGCGGCAGGTGCAGCACGTAGCGCTCGCCCTCGAACGGCGGCGGGCCCTCGATGCCGTAGACGTTCATGAACAGCTCGCCGTCGGGCCCGCTCAGCAGCGGCTCGAGCTCCTCGGCCGTCCAGGTGTAGTAGGCGCCCTCGTGGCCGTCCGTCTCCGCGTCGATCGCCGAGCAGAAGCCGCCCTGCGGTCGCGTCATCTCGCGCAGCACGAAGTCGAGCGTCGCGCGCGCGACGCGGTCGAAGCCGTCCGCCGGCGCCAGCGCCGAGGCCTCGGCGTAGAGCCAGGCCAGCGAGGCGTTGTCGTACAGCATCTTCTCGAAGTGCGGGACGAGCCACGCCTCGTCGGTCGAGTAGCGGTGGAAGCCGCCCGCGAGCTGGTCCATCAGCCCGCCGCGCGCCATGCGGTCGAGCGTCGTCAACAGCATGTCGCGCGCCCCCTCGTCCGCCGAGCGCTCGAGCAGGAAGCACAGGTTCGCGGGCGAGGGGAACTTCGGCGCCTGGCCGAAGCCGCCCCACTCGCGGTCGTAGCGGGAGGCGAGGGCCTGCTGCAGCTCACCGGCCAGGTCCTGCGCCGGCAGATCGGCGGCCGGCGGGTGCGGCGAGGCCAGCGCCTGCTCCATCGCCTGGGCGACCATGTCGGCCTGCTGCAGCAGCTCGGGGCGGTTGAGCAGCCAGGCCTGGCGCAGGCTCTGCAACAGCCGCGGGAAGCCCGGGCGGCCGGACACGTCGCGCGGCGGGAAATAGGTGCCGGCGAAAAAGGGCTTGAGCTCGGGCGTGAGGAAGACCGAGTTGGGCCAGCCGCCGGAGCGGGTGATCAGCTGCGTGGCCGTCATGTAGATCTCGTCCACGTCCGGCCGCTCCTCGCGGTCGACCTTGACGCAGACGAAACCGTCGTTCATCTGCTGCGCGACGGCGGGGTCGGAGAAGCTCTCCCGCTCCATCACGTGGCACCAGTAGCAGGTGGAGTAGCCGATCGAGAGGAAGATCGGCTTCTGCTCGCTGCGGGCGCGCTCGAAGGCCTCTTCGCCCCAGGGGTACCAGTCGACGGGGTTCTCGGCGTGGAGCAGCAGGTAGGGGCTCGACTCACGAGCCAGCCGGTTGGCCAAGAGACCTCCCGCCGCGGTGCCCGGCCCGAGAGCGGCACACGACGGCAGACAAGAAGAGAGGCCGCTTTCGCGGCCCCGGGTTTCACCACTCCAGGACGAGGGAGAATTATAGCCCCGCTGCCGGGGACCCAAGACCCTGCCAGAAAAGCCAAGGGCCGCTCTCGCGGCCCTCGTGCTGCCCGACGATCCGTCGTGAATGAATGCTGGTAGCGGGGGGAGGATTTGAACCTCCGACCTTTGGGTTATGAGCCCAACGAGCTACCTGGCTGCTCTACCCCGCGTCAGTAAGGACGAACGAATTCTAGCAATCCCCTCCGGGCGTGTCAATGCGCGGAGCGGGAGAGGGATCCCGACTAGAATCGCCGTTTGCCGCGGCGCGCGCGGGGCGCTGCCGGGCGGCATCCCCTGGAGACCCTGTCTTGCGCTGGAGCGTCGGCGACCGCCTCACCCATCGCCACAACCGGGGCCTCGGCCCGGGCCGCATCGTCGCGATCGAGGGTCGCGCGGTGGTCGTGGAGTTCCCGCGATCCGGCAGCCGGCTGAGGCTGGCGGGTGACGCCCCGGCCCTGCAGCCGCTCGACCTGGGCCCGGGCCGGCGCGTGCGCCTCGCCTCCTCGGGACAGCCGGGGCGGGTGGCGGAAACGCTCGGGAACGGACGCGTGCGGCTCGAGGACGGCCTCGAGGCGGATGCCGACGACCTCTGGCCGCTCGACGCCGGCGACGACCTCGTCGAGCGCCTGGCGACGGGCGACCTCGACCCGGTCGAGGACTTCGCGAACCGCTTCGACGCCCTGCACCTGCTCGAGCTGCGCGAGGCGCGCGGCCTCGGCTCCTTCCTCGGCGGGCGGATCCGGCTCTTCCCCCACCAGCTCCACGCGGCGGAGCGCGCGACCGCGGCCGATCCCGTGCGCTGGCTGCTGGCCGACGAGGTCGGCCTCGGCAAGACCGTCGAGGCCTGCCTGGTGCTGAGCCGGCTGCTGCGGACCGGGCGCGCCGAGCGCTGCCTGGTCGTGGCCCCCGAGACGCTGACGGTGCAGTGGCTCGGCGAGCTGTGGCGCAAGTACCACCAGGTCTTCGTGCTGCTCGACGAGGCCCGGCTCGCCGACGTCGCGCGCGACCACGGCCAGGACTTCAACCCGTTCGACGTGCACCGGCGCTCGGTCGTGGCGCTCGAGACGCTCGTCGCGCAGCCCCGGCTGGCCCGCCAGGCGGTCGAGGCCGGGATCGACCTGCTCGTCGTGGACGAGGCCCACCGCCTGCGCCGCTCGCCCAACCACCCCGGCAGCCCGGCCTGGCGCGCCGTCGCGCCGATCGCGCAGCTGGGCCGGCACGTGCTGCTGCTGACCGCGATCCCGCTCGACGACGACGTGCACGGCTTCTTCCGGCTGCTGCAGCTCCTGCGGCCCGCGGAGTTCCCCGAGGGCGAGACGTTCGAGGAACGCCTCGCCCGCCGCGAGCCCCTGCACCCCTGCACCAGCTCCGCGCGCCGCGTGGACATCGGCGGCCTGCCGCCGCGCGTCGGCGTGCCCGTCGAGCTCGGGGACGGGGCCTGGGACGACAGGCTCGCGCTCGTCGAGGCCGTGCGCCGCGACCCGGCGCCTCACGCGCTCGGCCGCCGGCAGAAGGCCGACCGCGTGCGGCGGGCCCAGGCTTCCGGCGCCGCGCTCCAGGGCCTGCTCGCCGCGAAGGACGAGCGCCTGGTTCGCCTCGCCCGCAAGGCCGACGCCGCGGACCCCCGCGTCGCCTGGCTCGCCGCGCACGCGCCGGCGTGGCGGCGCGCCGGCGAGAAGACGCTCGTCTTCGTCGCCCACCGCGAGACGCTCGAGCTGCTGCGCGAGGCCCTCAGCCGGGACGCGCAGCTCGCGAGCGGCGTCTTCCACGAGGGGCTCTCGTCCGCCCGGCGCGACATCGAGGTCGCGCAGTTCCGCCTGCCGGAGGGACCGGGCCTGCTGGTGTCGACCGAGTGCGGCGGCGAGGGCCGCAACTTCGAGTTCTGCCGGCGCCTGGTCCTCTTCGACCTTCCCTGGAACCCGCTCGCCGTCGAGCAGCGCGTGGGGCGCCTCGACCGCATCGGCCGCCGCGATCCGGTCGAGGTCGTCTACTTCCCCCCGCCGTCCGGGATCGGCCGCGACGCCGCCCGGCTGTTCGAGGCGCTCGGCCTCTTCCGCGAGCCCGTGGCAGGCCTCGAGCCGGAGCTGGCGCGGGTCGAGGCCGCGCTCGAGGCCGCGGCGCTCGGCGAGCGCGGGGCGCTCTGGCCCCAGCGCTACGAGGCCCTCGTCGCCGGCGCGCACGCGGCGCAGACGCGGATCCGCGAGGCCGCCTACCGCGAGTTGCACCGCGACCCCTACGGCGCCGCGATGGCCGAGGGCATCCTGGCGCGCCTGCCGGCCGAGCTCGACACGCTCAACGAGGACGTCCTGACGACCGCCTGCGAGCGCCTGCACTTCCACGTGGAGCCGCACGCCGGCCGCACCTGGTCCTTCGACTTCGGCAGCGCGGCGCTCGTCGACAGCCTGCCCGGCGTCCCGGGCGGCTCGAGCTTTCTCGGCACCTTCTCGCGCGAGGAGGCCGTCGACGACGAGCGGCTCGACTTCTTCGCGGCCGGCCACCCGCTCGTCGAGGCCGTGCTCGCGCACCTCGAGGAGTCCGCGACGGGCCGCGCCAGCGTCCTGCGCGTGGCGATCGGCGACGAGAAGGGCCTGGGCCTGCTGGCCCTCTACAAGGACGGCCCGGCGTTCGAGGCCGTGGCCGTGGACGCGAGCGGCAGGCTGCGGCCCGACTGGGCGCGGGCGCTGCGCCGCCGGCCGCTGCGCACGCGGCGGGTCCCGCCGGAGACGGCGCGACAGCCGGGCTGGGCGGAGGCGATCCGCAGCCTGGCCGGCGCGCTCGACGCCTCGCGCCAGCCGGTCGCGATCGCCGCCCTCCTCGTCGGCCCCTAGAGGCGACGGGCCTCAGGCCCGGGCGAGGCGCACGAGGGCCCAGGGGCCGGCGAGGTCGAGCACGAGTCGGCCGTCGGCGCCGAGCGCCACCTCGGTCGCGTCCCCCCCCGGCACGAGCACGCGGGCGCGCGTCGCACCCCGAGCGACGGCGAGCCGCTCCCGGTCGATGTGCAGCACGACGCCCCGCAGCGGGCGCACGGCGTCCGTCTGCGCCTCGTAGGCGCGGTTGAGGAGGTGGACCACGACGTCGACGTGGACGATGACGTCCTCCCGGCTCACGCGCGGCAGCACGCGCACGGGCGCGGCGGGCTCGACCCGCACGGCCGGACGCACTGCCGCGAGCGCGCGCTCGACGGTGTCGACCACGACCGCCGAGGCGGGCGGGCCGTCCACCACCGCGCGATCGGCGGGAAGCAGGTCGGCCGTGGCGGGGCTGAGGACGACACCCGCGCCCGCCAGCTCCGCGCGGGTGAGGTCCTTGTCGATCACGTCGTCGCCCCCGACCACGAGGCGGTAGGAGACGTTCGCGGCCGCGAGCTGCTCGCCGATCGCGAGCCAGCGCTCGCGCCCGGCGGCCCACGAGCGGTGCGGCATCACGACGGCCAGGTCGGCCCACGTCTCGTGCGTGTCGAACAGCGCCGCGTTCGCGCGCACGAAGCGGTAGAGCGGCGCGTACGCCTCGGCGGGCCCGTCGTACCAGTGCGTGCCCTTCTCCTCGGTGTAGCACCACTGGTGGTGCGGGCCCATCAGCAGCTGCCCGGCGGCGTAGCCGCCCGCGATCCAGCTACGGACGAGCCCGCTGCAGCCCGTCTCCTTCACGAAGGCCCAGTCCTGGCCGGTGGCGGTGGCCGCATAGGGCCGGCCCATCGCCTCCGCCAGGCGGTACGCGAAGAGCGGCCGATCCGAGACGCGGCGCGAGGCGGCCTCGTGCTCGGTCTCGGCGCTCCAGTAGTCGACCGCGCGGTAGTCGGCCAGGTGGTTCGCCCACAGCAGGCCGGCGTTCGCCGAGAGCGGCAACGGCCGGCCGGCGGCGCGCGCCACGAGCGCCCGCAGCTCCAGCATGTACGCGGCGGCCGCGCGCAGCTGGCAGGCCGACCACTCGTGCCAGAGCGGGTGCTCCTGCACGCGCCGCGGCGCGCCGGCCGGGTCCTGCGCCAGCCACAGCCGCAGCGCGACGCCGTAGTCGAAGGCCGCGGGCTCGCCGACGCCGAGCCTGGCCCGTTCCGCGGCGGGGACCGCGGCCAGGTGATCGCGAAAGGCGGCGACGCAGCGGCCGCAGAAGCAGGCGCCGAGGAAGAGCGCGCCGGAGCTGCCGAGGTGATCGTCGACGTGGACGCCGCGGGCCCCGGCGCGCACGATCTCCACCACCCGCTCCCCGAGGAACTGGCGGAACTGCGGCTGCCGCGTGCAGCACCACCAGTAGGGCACGCCCTGGTGCTGCTGGTCCGTGAGCCAGGGCACCTTCAGCGGCTGCCCGTGCACGTCGCGGCACAGGCCAGCTTCCCACGTCTTCGGGAAGCGCTCGTGGTAGCCCGCGAACTCGGTGACCATGCCGACGCTGCCATGCCAGGCGACGCCGGCCGCGGCCTTCAGCCGCTCGGGCGTGGGCGTGCCGCCCCAGCCGAGCACGGTCGCGCCGTAGGCGGCGTAGACCTCGGGCGTCGCCTCGTACATGAAGACGACGTCCGAGCGCTGCAACGCCCCCGGGGCCGCGGGGGCGGCCTCGCCCCCGGCGTCGGCGCGGGCGACGCCGCGGCCGCCACCGCCGCCCCGCGCGCCGAGGCAAGCCCCCGCGCTCGCGAGGCCGATCGCCCGCAGCGCGCGGCGGCGTCTCACGCTACTTGCCGGCGATCGACAACAGCTCGATCTCGAAGACGAGCGTCGAGTTCCCCGGGATCGGCCCGTACGCCTGGCTGCCGTAGCCGAGCGAGGGAGGCACGGTGAGCCGGCGCTTGCCGCCCACCTTCATGCCCGGCACGCCCAGGTCCCAGCCCTGGATCACCTGGCCCGCCCCGACCCGAAAGCTGAACGGCGTG
>JBGASI010000362.1:0-5287 GCA_044229815.1 Vicinamibacteria bacterium
CGACCACGTCGACATCTTCTACTCGCACCGGCCCGACCCCGAGACGCCGCTCGAGGAGACGATGGCGGCGCTCGACCAGGCGGTGCGCCAGGGCAAGGCGCTCTACGCGGGGATCTCGAACTACCCCGCCGACCTGACGGCCCGCGCCGCGGCCTTCCTGCGCCAGCTCGGCACGCCCTGCCTGATCCACCAGCCCAAGTACTCGATGTTCGAGCGCTGGATCGAGCAGGGGCTCACGGAGGTGCTCGAGCGCGAGGGCATCGGCTGCATCGCCTTTTCGCCGCTCGCGCAGGGGCTGCTGAGCGACCGCTACCTCGGCGGCATCCCGCAGGACTCGCGTGCCGGCAAGCCGCACGGCTTCCTGCGCCCCGAGCACGTCACGCCGGAGCGGATCGAGAAGGCGCGGCGGCTGAACGCCCTGGCGCAGGCGCGCGGCCAGAGCCTCGCGCAGATGGCGCTCCTCTGGGTGCTGCGTCGACCCGTGGTCACCTCGGCCCTGATCGGGGCCAGCAGCGTGGCCCAGCTCGACCAGAACCTCGACGCGCTCCGGGCGCCGGCGCTGTCGGAGGACGAGGTCGCGCGGATCGAGGCCGTGCTGGCCTAGACGAGGCTGCCCAGCCGCACCAGCATCAGCGACGGCTCGCCGCCCTCGCGCGAGGCGGCGATGTCGACGTCGAGCTCCAGCACCCAGTCGTTGGCGCCCTCGGCGTCGACGAGCATCTGCTGCACGATCCAGCCGGCGCCGTCGTCGACGGGCTTGACGTGCGTGTGGCGGACGTTGCGCGCCTCGGGGTCCAGACGCAGGCCGCCCGGGTGCTCGGCGCGGTAGGCCTCGCGCAGGGACTTGAACCGTTCGGCCGACCAGGGCTGGTCGTCGCCGTCCTTGCCCGAGTCGAGCGTGGCGAGCGCGGCCTCGTCCTGGCCGGTCGACCAGGCGCGCAGGAAGGCGAAGACGCGGGTGCGGATCGCGGCGGTGAACGTCTTCACGTCGCGGGTGACGTCCGGCGGCCCCTCCGGGCCCGGCGGCCGCAGCTCGGCGCCGCGCGAGCCGAGCGGGACGTAGTTCGGGTCGCGCATCTTTTCCCACTCGTCGAGCAGGCTCGAGTCCACCTGGCGCAGCATGTCGCGCAGGTAGAGCTCCATCTCGAAGACGGCCTCCGTCTTCGCGTTGTCGGGCACGGTCTGGCTGAGCACCTTGTAGACGCTGTTGAGGTGGCGCAGCAGCAGGCCCTCGGCCCGCTCGAGGTCGTACTCCTGCACGTAGTCGGAGAACGAGCGGAAGGTCTCGAACATCTCGCGGGCGATCGACTTGGGCCGGATGTTCTCCTCGCCGACCCAGGGGTGGCGATCGGCGAAAGCGTTGAACGTCATGTAGACGAAGTCGCGCAGGGGCTTGGGATACTCGAGCTTCTCGAGCTCCGCCATGCGCTGGTCGTAGTCGAGGCCCTCGGCCTTCATCTCCGCGACCTTGCGGTCCTTCACCTTGTCGAGCTGACGGCGCAGCACCAGCTCCGGGTTCTCGAGGATCGACTCGACGAGGGTCAGCAGGTCGAGGTCGCGTGTCTCCGAGTCCGGGTCGAGCAGCGGGATCGTCTCGAGCAGGTAGAGCGAGAGGACCTGGTCCATCGAGAAGTCGTCCTGCAGCTCGACGTTGACGCGGACCTTCGCGCCCTCCTCGGTCCGCGGCACGATCTCGACGATGCCGCGGTCGACGAGCGCCCGGAACAGCTGCCAGGCCCGCTTGAAGTGGCCCTTCTTGGCGTGGTCGGTCTCGTGCGAGTCGCGGACGAGCCGCTGCAGCGCCCGGCAACCGTCGCCCTTGCGCGAGAGCACGTTCAACAGCGTCGCGTGGGAGATCGCGAAGCGCGAGGCGAGCCGCTCGGGCGAGGCGCCCATCAGCCGCTTGAACGTCTGCAGGTCCCAGTTGGCGAAGTTGTGCTCAGGCGGCCGGCGCTTCGTGACCTTCTTGCCGTCCTTCGCCTTCTCGCCCAGCCGCAGGTTCTCGATCACGTGCTCGGGGGCCTGCGCCACGACGTAGCCGAGGTCGTCGAAGCCCTTGCGCCCGGCGCGGCCGGCGATCTGGTGGAAGTCGCGGGCGGAGAGGACGGCCGTCTTCTGGCCGTCGAACTTGCACAGCCGCGAGAAGAGCACGGTGCGGATCGGCACGTTGATGCCGACGCCGAGCGTGTCGGTGCCGCAGATGACCTTGAGCAGGCCCTGCTGCGCCAGCTGCTCGACGAGCACCCGGTACTTGGGCAGCAGCCCCGCGTGGTGCAGGCCGATCCCCTGCCTGAGCCACTTGCGCACGGCGGGCCCGTAGGGGCTCGTGAAGCGGAAGTCCGCGATCGCGGCGGCGACCGCGTTCTTCTCCTCGCGCGTCGCGAGGTTCAGGCTCGTGAAGTCCTGCGCGCTGTCGGCGGCGTCCTTCTGCGTGAAGTGCACGACGTAGACCGGCGCCCGGCCCTCGGAGACCAGCTTCTCGAGCGTCTGCGACAGCGGGATCTCGGAATAGGCGTACTCGAGCGGCACCGGCCGCTCGACCGACTTCACGACCGCCGTCTCGCGCCCGTTCCTCCGCGTCAGGTCCTCGGCGAAGAACGAGACGTCACCGAGCGTCGCCGACATCAGCAGGAAGCGCGACTGCGGCAGCGTCAGCAGCGGCACCTGCCAGGCGACGCCGCGGTCGCGGTCGGCGTACCAGTGGAACTCGTCCATCACCACGTCGTCGACCGCGGCCCGCTCGCCCTCGCGCAGCGCGATGTTCGCCAGCACCTCGGCCGTGCAGCACAGCACCGGCGCCGCGCGGTTCACCGTGGCGTCGCCGGTCGACAGGCCCACGTTGTCGGGCCCCAGCTCGCGGCACAGCGCCATCCATTTCTCGTTGACGAGCGCCTTGATCGGGCAGGTGTAGACCGAGCGCCGCCCGCGCGCGAGCGAGGCGAAGTGCAACGCCGAGGCCACGAGCGACTTCCCGGAGCCGGTCGGCGTGTTGAGGATGACGTTCTTGCCCTCGAACAGCTCGAGGATCGCCTCCTCCTGCGCGGGGTAGAGCGTCAGGCCGCGGCTGGCGACGTAGTCGAGGAAGCGGCCGAGCAGCTCGTCGGAGCCGGCGCCGTCGCCCGGAGGCAGCAGGTCGTAGAGGGGGCCGGCCATCGCCCGCGTATTGTGGCCGGAAACGCCTCAGCGCGGCGGGCCCTGCGCGGCAGGGGCCTCGTGGATGTCGCCGAGGTGCAGGTTGAGCGCGTCGACCGAGATCTGGATCTCCCAGATCGACAGCGCCAGCGAGAGGATCATCAGCACGAGGCCCAGGCCGAACACCAGCTCCGCGGCGCCGAGCCAGCCGACGTAGATGAGGAGCATGCTGAAGACGCACAGCAGCAGGCTGGTGATGCCGCAGATCTGCATCCAGCGGATCAGGTTGAGGCGGGTCTTCAGGTTGCGGATCTGGCCGATCAGGACCTCGTTCGGCTTCTCCTTGTAGAGCGCGTGCAGGTTGCGCACCAGGGCGGCCAGGGCCAGGAAGCGGTTGGTGAAGGCCAGCATCAGCAGCGAGATCGCCGAGAAGAGCAGGGCGGGCGTCGCGAGGGTGATCCGGGTCTCGGGCATGGTGGCGTTCTCCTCGCCGCTCCATTGTAGGGGCAGCGGCGGCCCGGAACTGGTCTAGACTCGACGCGCTCTTCGAGGAGGTCGCCCCGCCATGCAGACTTCGACCCGCCGGGCCGGCTGGTCGTGGTCGCTGCTGCTGGTGGCCTCGCTCCACCTGCTCACCACGATCGGCGGCTGGCTGCCGATGGACCAGGGCGAGTACCTCTTTGCCGCGGAGCGGCTCGTGCGCGACCACACGTTCACGCTCGCGGAGGCGGGCTCGGGGCGGCTCGCGCGCGTGCCCTGGGTGCCGGTGGTGCCGTCGGAGCCGGTGCGTTTCCGGATGCTGCCGCTGACGCCGGTCGCGCTCGCGCCGTTCGTCGCGCTCGACCTCGCGCTCGGCTTCGGCGGGCCGGACAAGACGGGGCTGCTGGCCCACCTGGTCGGCCACCTGCAGGTGCTCGGCGCGCTGGCGCTGCTCGGCCTGACGCTGTCGGTCGCGGGCGCGAGCGAGCGCGCCACCGCCTTCGCCGTGGCGGCGACGGGGCTCGCCTGGCCGGTCTGGTTCGTGAGCCGCCGCGGCGGCGCCGAGCCCGTGCTGATCCTGCTCGTGGCGCTCTTCCTCTTCGGCGGCGAGCTGCGCCGGCGGCGCGGCCGGGGCGCCGGCCTCGCGCTCCAGGGCCTCGCGCTGCTGCTGCTGCCGTGGGCGCACGCCACGGGCCCAATGGTGGGCGGCATCCTGCTGGGCGCCGAGGCCCTCCACGGCGTCGGCCCCGGCCAGCGCCGCCCGCTCTTCGTCCTGCTGCTGTGCCTCGGCTTCGGCGAGGCCTCGCTCGTCGGCCTCTGGAACGCCGGCTATCACGGGAGCTGGTGGGGCGGCGGCTACGCGCGCTACTACCGGTCGCGGCCGATGCTGGGCGTCGCCCCGCTGCTGCCGGGCCTCCTGCGCCACCTCGGCTCGCTGCTGCTCGAGGGGCCCGCGCTGCTGCTCGTGGCCGCGGCCGCGCTGCGCCCGCCACCGCGCGGCGCCTGGCGGGCCGTCGCGCCGGCGGCGCTGCTGAGCCTCGCGCTCGCCGCCTTCTTCGCCACGTTCCACCAGGTGGAACCGACGCGGCGGCTGGCGCTCGTCTGGCCGGCCTGGGGCCTGGCCGCGGGCCTCGCCTTCGATCGCGTCGCGCGCTGGCGGGTGGCGCCCGGCGTGCTGCTGCTCGTGACGGGCCTCGTGTCGTTCCACTGGTTCCTCGCGGTCGAGGGACGCTACTATCTCGGGCCCGGGGGCAGCTTCTACCCCTCGGTGCTCTGGGTGCGTCAGCTCCTCGAACACGGGGCCTGCGCCACGACGCTCGCGCCGCCGCTGGGGCTCACGCTGCTGCTGGTCGTGGCGGGGGCCCGCGTGGGCCGGACGCTGGCCGGCGCCACGCGCTAGCCGGACCAGGCGGCGGCCACGGCGTGGGACAATGCGGGCGGTGCGCAGCGGTCCTCTCCGTGCGCTGGCCCGGACCTCGCGCCGGTGGTTCTACCGGCTGCGCGCGCGGGGCGTGCCCGTCGTCTACGACCCGCGCTACCAACGCGGGGTCTCCGGAGTGCCGATGGACCCGCTGCGCGGGGACAAGGTGCTCGGCGCGCTGGAGGAAGCCGGGCTGCTCGCGACGAAGCTGCTGTCCGAGCCGCGGCCCGCGTCCTTGCAGAACCTGCTGCGCGT
>JBGASI010000363.1:0-5270 GCA_044229815.1 Vicinamibacteria bacterium
GGCAAGTCGATCGGCGACACGGTCTGCGTGCGGCCCTGGCGCGGCGACGGCTACTGCGGCGAGGTGCTGGCCGTCGACGCCACGCGCTTCCGGCTGCGCGTGAGCGGGATCGTCGGCTGCGCCGCCGGCTGCGCCGCCGAGGCCGGCTGCTCGGCCGGCCGGGTCGTCGGCCTGGCGCTGCGGGTCGCGGACGAGCTGTGGGTGCCGGCCTCCTGCCTGACCCACACGGGTGTCGCGCGGTGAGCCTCGCGCCGCGGCTCGCCGGCATCGCGCTGCTCGGCTGGCTCGCCGGCTGCGGCTCGTCGGGCGAGCCCGGGTCGTCCCCGTCATCCCCGTCGTCCCCGGCCTCGCCGGGCGCCCGGCTCGAGTACGACGGCATCACGCACGTCTCCTGGTGGCACGACGAGTACGGCTACGCCGCGGCCAGCGACTCGCGCCGCGCGCTCGCCGCAACGGGGGCCGGCTGGGCGGGCCTGCTCGCCACCTGGTACATGGACACGAAGTCGTCGAGCCTGATCGCGCCAAACCGCGACAGCAGCAACGACGACGAGGTCGTGCGCAAGGCGATCGACGAGCTGCACGCGCTCGGGCTCAAGGTGATGCTCAAGCCCCACGTCGACGTGCGCGACGGCACCTGGCGCGGGCAGATCGCGCCGGCGGATCCCGGCGCCTGGTTCGCGAGCTACGCCGAGTTCATGGACCACTACGTCGCGATCGCGGTCGAGAAGAAGGTCGAGATGATCTGCGTCGGGACCGAGCTGGCCACGATGTCCGGCTCGCGCTACGCCGCGCAGTGGGCGTCGCAGATCTCCCGCATCCGCGGCCGCTACACGGGCCTGCTGACCTACGCGGCGAACGGCGTCGACGCCGCGGACGAGTTCACGAGCGTCTCGTTCTGGCCCCAGGTCGACCTGATCGGCGCCGACGTCTACACGCCGCTCACCGACAAGACGAACCCCACGCGGGCGGAGCTGGTGGCGGGCTGGCGCAAGAACCGCAACGGGGCGGACATGGTGGCCGCCTTCCGCAACGCGCAGCAGGCCTACGACAAGCCGCTCATCTTCACGGAGATCGGCTACCGCAGCGGGGACGGCGCGAACCGCGCGCCGTGGGACTGGGGCCTGTCGCTGACGGTCGATCCCGCGGAGCAGGCCGACTGCTACGCCGCGGCGTTCCAGGTCTGGACGGCCGAGACCTGGATGAAGGGCATGTTCTGGTGGGCCTGGGACGTCAACCCGCCCGGCGCGGGCGACACCGGCTACAACCCCCGCGGCAAGCCGGCCGAGGACGTCCTGCGCCAGTGGCAGAAGTGAAGCCGGGGTCACAGCCGCAAACGGAGGAACGCACGCCATGAGGTCGACCCGCCGTCTCGTGATCGCCGCCGCCCTGCTGCCCGCCGCCTCGCTGTGGGCCGGCGAGGGCAAGTGGACGCCGCAGCAGGTGCTGGCGCGGGGCCCGGCCTGGGTGAAGGCGCAGGGCTTCTCCCTGCCGCTCGCGCGGCTGTGGGACGAGGCGAAGGGCGGCGGCCTGCTGGCGAACGCGGTCCAGCTGCCCGGCTGCTCCGGCAGCTTCGTCTCCGCGGAGGGCCTGCTGATCACCAACCACCACTGCGTCGTCGGCATCCTGCAGGAGCACTCGACGCCGCAGGCGAACCTGGGTCGCGACGGCTACGTGGCGCGCACGCGCGCCGAGGAGAAGCCCGCCAAGGCCTTCAGGATCCAGGTCCCGCGCGCGTTTCGCGACGTCACCCGCGAGGTGCGGGCGGCGATCCCCGCGGGGGCCGACGACCTGGCGCGCTTCGCGGCGGTCGAGACGGCGCAGAAGTCGCTCGTGGCCGCCTGCGAGGCGAAGCCCGACACCCGCTGCCAGTTCGCGGCGTTCGACGACGGGGTGGCCTTCTCGCTCACCGAGTTCGAGGAGCTCAAGGACGTGCGGCTCGTCTACGCCCCGCCCGAGAGCGTCGGCAACTTCGGCGGCGAGGTGGACAACTGGAGCTGGCCGCGGCACGCCGGCGACTTCGCGCTGCTGCGCGCGTACAAGGACGGCCGGCCCTACGCGCCGCGCCACTTCTTCCCGCTCTCGCCGGCCGGCGTGCGGCCGGGCGACGCGGTCGCGGTGCTCGGCTACCCGGGCCGCTCGTACCGCTCCTGGATCGCGGACGAGATGGCGGAACGCGAAGAGCGCTTCTTCCCGGCGGTGCGCGAGCTCTACGCCGAGTGGATCCGCATCCTGCAGGAGGGCGGCAAGCGCGCGCCCGATGCCGCGATCGCGGTCGAGGACGACCTGCGCTCGCTCGAGAACACGCAGAAGACCGACGAGGGCCAGATCGCCGGCCTGCGCCGCGGGCGCATCGTCGAGAAGCAGCGCGCGGCGGACGAGGCGGTGCTGGCGTGGGCCGCCACCCGGCCGCGGCAGCAGGCCGCGCGCGACGGCTACGAGGGGCTGCGCCGGCTGAACGCCGAGCGCCTGGCCACGTGGGAGCGCGACTTCCTGCTCGACCTGCTGGCGCGCGGCGCGCGCGCCCTGCGCTGGCCGGTCCAGCTCGCGCGGCGGTCGACGGAGGCCGCGAAGCCCGACGCCGCCCGCGAGCCTGGCTACATGGAACGGGACCTGCCGCGCCTGCGCGACCAGCTCGAGCGGGACCAGAAGCGCTACGTCGAGGCGGTGGACAAGGCGCTCGCGCGCTCCTGGGTCGCCCGCGCGCTGGCGCTGCCTGCGGGGCAGCGCCTTGCCCCCGTCGACGCGCTGTTCGGCGGGCTCACCGGCGAGGCGCTGGCGGCGAGGCTCGACGCGCTCTACGCCGGCTCGCGCGTCTTCGAGCTCGCCGCGCGCAGGGCGATGTTCGACGAGACGAGAGACGCCCTGCGCGCGCGCGAGGACCCGCTGCTGCGGCTCGGGCTCGCCCTCGACGAGGAGCGGCTGGTGCTCAAGCGCCGGCGCGACGCGGCCAGCGGCGCGGCCCTCGAGCACCGCCCGGCCTGGCGGCGCGCGGTGGCGGCGCACGCCGGCCGGCCCGTGGCGCCCGACGCCAACGGCTCGCTGCGCGTGACGTTCGGCCGCGTCGAGGGCTATGCGCCGCGTGAGGCGGTCCTGATGGCCCCGCGCACGACCCTGGCCGGCGTCGTGGCGAAGCACACCGGCGAGGACCCGTTCGACGTCCCGGCGAGGATCCGCGAGGCCTTTGCTGCCGGCCGCTTCGGCCGCTGGCGCGACGCGGGGCTCGGCGGCGTGCCGGTCGACTTTCTCGCCACCTGCGACACCACCGGCGGCAACTCGGGCAGCCCCACGATCGACGGCCAGGGCCGGCTCGTCGGCGTCAACTTCGACCGGGTCTGGGAGAACGTCGCCAACGACTTCGGCTACAACCCCGAGGTCGCCCGCAACGTCAACGCCGACGTGCGCTACCTGCTCTGGCTGCTCGAGGAGGTCGAGGCCGCGCCCGCCCTGGTGCGCGAGCTGGGCGTGCCCGTGCGCCGCCCGTAGCGCAGCGTCGCGTCGCGCACGGCGAGCCGCTCAGGTCCAGTCGACGAGTTCGGGCAGCACGACCCCGCTCGGGCCCTGCACGAAGTGCTGGAACGCCCCGACGTTGTCGGGCGGCTCGAGGTTGACGAGCCAGGTCTCGCCGCCGGCCGCGCGCGCCTGCTGCACCAGCGCGGCGGCGGGGTAGACCACACCCGAGGTGCCGACCGCGAGGAAGACCAGGCGGCCCGTGCGCCGGCCCGCGGCCAGGAACGCCTCGATCCGCCCGACGCGCTGCGGGTCGAGCAGCTCGCCGAACCAGACGATCGCCGGGCGCAGCTGCCCCTCGCGCCCGGCCGCCGCGCAGCGCTCGCAGGCCGGCACGTCGCCCGGGCCGTGCAGCGAGTCGTCGGCGAACTCGGGCCGGTCGCAGTGGAAGCAGCGTGTCTCGAACAGGCTGCCGTGGATCTCGACGAGGCGCCGGCTGCCGGCGCGCCGGTGCAGGCCGTCCACGTTCTGGGACACGAGCAGGAAACGCTCGCCCAGGCGCTGCTCGATCGCGGCGAGCTCGAGGTGGCCCGGGTTCGGCTGCACCTGGAGCGCCTTCTTCCGCCGCTCGGAGTAGAAGCGCCAGACGAGGCCGGGGTCCTCGCGGAAGCCCTCGGGGGTCGCCACCTGCTCGATCGGGTGGTTCTCCCACAGGCCGTTCGCGTCGCGGAAGGTCGGCACGCCGCTCTCGGCCGACACGCCCGCCCCGGTGAGCACCAGCAGCCGCGTCTCGTCGTCGATCCTCAGTCGCTGCATGCCATGATCCTAGCGGAGGAAGCGATGGCTCACGAGGCGGCGGTCACGATGACGCCCATCGGTCACGTGCGCAGCCCGCACCGGGACGCGGCGGACGTGCCGAAGGGAGCGGGCGCGGAGCACACGGCCGAGGGCGTCCTCGAGCTGCGGGAGGACCTCGAGCCCGGGCTGCTCGACGTCGAGGGCTTCTCGCACCTGTTCGTGCTTTGGGTGTTCGACCGCTCGGCGGGCCACGAGCTCGTGGGCGAGGTGCCGCTCGACCCGGGGCGCGTGCACGGCGTCTTCGCCTCGCGCTCGCCGCGTCGGCCGAACCCGATCGGCCTGACGGTGGTCGAGTTGCTCGGCCGCGACGGCCCGCGCCTGCGCGTGCGCGGCCTCGACATGCTCGACGGCACACCGATCCTCGACATCAAGCCGTACCTGTCGGGCGTGCCGCCCGAGCGGCTGCGCCGCGGCTGGGTCGGCGAGGCCGAGCGGGCCCGCCGTCCCTGAGCGGCCGCGTCAGGCCGTCGTGCCGGCCGCGGGGCGGACGGACGCCGCGGCGCCGTCCCAGTCGGTGTGCGGGGCGCGGTTGCGCACGAACCAGTCCCAGGCGATCCCGCGGTACGTGTGCGGCACGAGGCCGAGCCGCCCGTAGAGCGGCCGCAGGCGCAGGTGCAGGGCGCGCAGGTTGTAGAAGGGCACGTTCTGGAAGTAGTGGTGCTCGGCGTGGTAGTTCGAGTACACGAACAGGAAGTCCCACAGCCGGCTCGGCGCCATCACCGTCGACCACTTGAGCGGGTGCGAGGGGTCGATGTCGTAGTGCTGGCCCAGGCGGTTGAGCGTGAAGGCGACCGGGAAGACCAGGAAGTAGGGGACCGCCCAGACCCGCGCCAGCACGCCCCAGCCGCCGAAGCGCGCGAGCGCGAAGGCGATCCCGAGTTGCAGCGCCACCGTGGCGAGCCGCTCGAGCGCGATCGTGCGGCGCAGCGCCTGCGGGTACGAGCGCGACTCGCTCGCCGCGGCGC
>JBGASI010000364.1:0-5262 GCA_044229815.1 Vicinamibacteria bacterium
CGGCCTGCCGCAGCTCGTCAGCGCCTCGCTCGCCGGCCGCTCCCGGGCCGACGGTGCGTTCGTGCTGGGTCCGCTGCCCTCGGGCGCCTTCTCGCTGCTCTTCTCGCATCGAGGCCACGCCGCCTCGCGCGCGCCCGCCACCGTCGCCTCGCTGCAGTCCGTCGACCTGCGGGACGTGGTGCTCGAGACCGGGCTCGCGATCCGGGGCCGCGTGCGCGACCGCGCGGGAGCGCCGCTCGCCGGCGCGCTCGTCCGCGCGCAACCGCGGGCCGGCGGCGACGAGCCGAGAGCGGAGGCCGAGGCGGACGGCGACGGCAACTTCGTGCTCGCGGGGCTGTCCGCCGGTGCGTACCATCTCTCGGCCGAGGCCGCCGGCTATGCGCGCGGGGAAGCCACCGCCAGCGCCGGGGGCGAGCCGGTCTCGATCGTGCTGGACGCGGGCGCCACGATCGTCGGCCGGGTGGTCGACGCCGGCGGGCGGCCGGTCGACGGCGCGAGCGTCTCGGGTGAGTCGACGGAGGACGACTCGCCCCTCGGGCGCGCCTTCGTGCACGCTTCGAGCGGTGACGAGGGCGAGGGGCGCTTCACGATCCGCGATGCCGCCGCCGGGACCTACGCGCTGAAGGTCATGGCCGCGGGCTCGGGCCGCGGCTCCGTGACGGGCGTCAAGGCCGTCGCCGGCCGGACCACCGACGTCGGCACGGTGGCGCTCGATACGACGGGTACGGTCAAGGGCGTCGTCGTCGACAACGACGGCCAGGGCGTGCCCGGCGCGACCATCCAGGTCCGCCCGGACGCGCACAGCAGCTACAGCGACGACCCCTCCGCGCAGACGGACTCGAACGGCCTGTTCGAGGCGGCGGGGGTGCGCCCGGGCCGGGTGGACGTGGTGGCGACCCACCCCGCCTTCGTCTCCTCGCGGCTGACCGCCGTGGAGGTCGACGCGGAGAAGGAGCCGCAGCTGCTGCGCATCGTGCTGACCCGCGGTGGCCGCATCGAGGGCCGCGCGAGCCGCCGTGACGGGCGGCCCTTCGACGACGGTCGCGTGATGGTCTCGTCGCAGGCTGGGAACGGTGGATCGCCCGGCGAGCCGACGCCGACACAGGGCGACGGGTCCTTCGTCGTCGAGCACGTGCCGGCGGGCCGGGTGGTGGCGGCCTTGATGACGCGCGTCGCCTCGCATCCCCAGATCAGCGGGCCGCCCGGCATGACGGTGCTCGTGGGTGTCGCCAGCCGCGAGATCGAGGTGCGCGAAGGCGAGACCGTCGGGGTCGATCTCGTGACGCGTGAGGTCGTGGTGACGGGACGTGTCACGCGCGCGGGCCAGGGCCTGGCGGGCGTGGTCGTGAACGTGACGAGCCAGGACGGGGGCGCGGCGGCCGGGTTCATGGGCATGACTCCCACGCTCATGGCCCCCGCTGCGGGACCGCCGCCGCTGACGGCGACCACGGGCGAGGACGGCAGCTACGAGCTGCTCGTCTTCGCCCCGGGCAGGAGCTACGTGCAGATGCGCTCGCCGGAGCGGCAGGCCTTTCCCGGGCGCGAGGTGGAGATCCCGGATGTCGAGCGCCACGAGCTGAACCTCGAGGTCGGGGCGGCAAGCGTCACCGGCATCGCCGTGGACAAGGACTCGGGCGCGCCGCTGCCCGAGGTGCAGCTCGGGCTGCGCGCGGCCGGGTCGGCCGAGGGGTGGAAGGGGGCGGCGGCGAGCGGCGCGGACGGGCGCTTCACGATCGCCGTCGAGCCCGGCGAGTACGTCCTGGAGGCGGAGGCGCGCTCGCGGCGGAAGGTCACGCTGCCGGTCTCGGTGGGCTCGGGCGGTCCGGCGGAGGTGCGCGTCGAGTTGGAGGCCGGCCTCGAGATTCGCGGTCGCGTGGTGGACGCCGCCGGACGCCCGGTGTCGGACGCCAACCTCGTGGCCCTCGGGGCGGCCGGTGAGGCGGCGGGATTCGGTGACGGGCGCTCACTGCCGGACGGCTCGTTCCGGCTGACGGGCCTCGACGCCACGCCCTACACGCTGCTGGGTGGCGCCGAGCGCGTCGGCTTCGCGCGGCGGGCCGACGTGACGCCGGGCGGCGACCCGGTGACGCTGACGCTGCGCGCCGGCACCCGCGTCGTGGCCCGCGTCGTTGGACCCGACGGCGCACCGGCGAAGGACGCCTGGCCACAGGTGACGGCGTGGGACGGCGTGCGGATGCGCTACCTGCCGGGCCAGGACACCAGCCCCACAGCGACACCCGGGGTGTTCGAGATGTCCGTGCCCGTGGGTTCCCTCGAGATCTCGGCCCGCCGCGCTCAGTCCTCAGGCTCGGCAGGTGTGCAGACGGTCGCCGGCGAGGCGGCGGCCGTGGAGATCGTGCTCAAGGACCCGCCCGCTCACTGACCGAGCCTGCCCTTTGAGCCTCGCCCCGTCCGCCCACGACCGGCGTCGGCTCGACGAGTCGACGTCGCGGGCGTGGAGGCGTGTCGTTTCGCCATGACGATGAACGAAGGCTCGCCTCCGGCGCAGGAGCCTTCGGGCTCCCCTGGCCCGGGCGGACGTCTGCCCCTGGTGGGCGGGCCCGCTCCTGTGCTGTCCGCTCCGCAGGCCGAGGGCGGCGGCGCTTGACAGGCCCGGCATATGCGTAACATATTGCGCATATGCGGCGGGCTGGCGAGACTGCGGCGCAGACGCGGGCCACCGTGTTCGGGCAGTTCTTCCTGGTGGCGCAGCAGCTGACGCGCCGGGCGGACCGGGAACTGCGGCCGCTCCGGCTGACCACCGCGCAGTGGCTGCTGCTGGCGGTGGTGACGAAGCACCCCGGCGGGCCGCCGAGCCTGTCGCAGGCCGCGGCGCTCTACGGCTGCTCGCGGCAGAACGTGAAGCAGGTGGCGCGCCAGCTCGCGGCCCGGGGCTACCTGCGGCTCGAGGCCGACCCGGAGGACGCCCGCGCGCTGCGCCTGCACCCCACGGCCAGGGTGGCCCGCGCCTTCGACCGCCCGCCGGCGCTCCGCCGGCAGGTCCTCTTCCTCTCCCGCCTGTTCGACGGCCTCGAAGACGCCGACGTGCTCGCGCTCGAGGGCGTGCTCCGCCGCTGGCTGGCGCGCCTCGCCGCAGCCTGAAGGAGACCCGAATGGTCCGCGCCGCGTTCCTCCTCGTCGTGGTCGTCCACGGCCTCATCCACACGCTGGGTTTCGCGAAGGCCTTCGGCTTCGCGGAGCTGCCGCAGCTCACGCAGCCGATCTCGAGGCCGTGGGGCGTCCTGTGGCTGGTGGCCGGCGCCCTCACGCTGGTTGCGGCGGTGCTCGTGCCGCTGGCGCCGCGCTGGTGGTGGGTGGCAGGCGCTCTCGCCGTCGTCGTGTCCCAGGCGGTCATCGTCTCCAGCTGGAAGGACGCGAAGTTCGGCACCGTGGCCAACGTCCTCCTCCTGCTCGGGGCGGCCTACGGCTTCGCGTCCCGGGGGCCGTGGAGCCTGCGCGCCGAGTTCGAGCGCGACCTCGCCCTCGCCGCGAAGTCCCGCCCTGGCGAGGTGCTCAGAGAGGCGGACCTCGCGCCTCTGCCGGAGCCGGTGCGGCGTTACGTCCGCGCCGCCGGTGTGGTGGGCCAGCCGCGGGTGCGCAGCTTCCGCGCCCGCTGGAGCGGGCGCATCCGCGGCGGCCCCGCCGAGGAGTGGATGACCTTCAAGGCCGAGCAGCTGAACACCCTCGACACCCCGCGCCGCTTCTTCTTCATGGACGCGGTGATGAAGCGGCTGCCGGTCGACGTGCTCCACGCGTTCGACGAGCGCGGGGCGACGATGCGCGTGCGCCTGCTGTCGCTGAAGACGATGGTCGACGCCAGAGGCGAGGTGCTGACCCGGTCGGAGACGGTCACGCTCTTCAACGACCTGTGCATCTTCGCCCCCGGCGAGCTGGTGCGGCCGACCATCGCCTGGGAGGCGGTGGACGCCCGCAGCGCCAGGGCCCGCTACACACAGGGGCCGAACACCATCTCGGCCACGCTCTTCTTCAACGAAGCGGCGGAGCTCGTGGACTTCGCCTCGGACGACCGCAACCCCTCGCCCGACGGCAGCGGCGGAGGTCCGGTGCGCTGGACCACCCCCGTGCGCGAATACGCGCGGGTGGGCCCCGCCCGCGTGCCCCGGCAGGCGGAGACGAGGTGGCACCCCGCGAGCGGGGCCTGGACCTACGGCGAGTTCACGCTCGAGGACCTCGCCTACGACAGCGGCCGCTGATCAGCCGCGCCGCTGGCGGTGCCGGCGCCCACGCAGGAGGGCGCGCAGGCCGAGGAGCACCACGACCACGCCGAGGATGCGCGGCAGGTTGGACCGCTGCACGGTCGGCTCGCCGGTCGCCGTCGCGCGGGTCGGCTCGGGCGCGGGCGCCTCGGAGCGGTACTCGGCGGGCAACGCGAGGTCAGCGGCTTCCGCGATCTCGTCGGGCGTGAAGGCGACGAGCCGAGGCCGTCCGTCCCGGCCGACCTCGATCGTCTTGAAGGGGCGCCACTCGCGGCGTGTCAGGCCGCGCGGCACGCGGAACTCGCCCGCCTGTTCGGCCCCGATCACGACGCGGACGACCGCGTCCGAGGCGCCGAGCGTCGCCGGCGGCCCGCTGTAGTCGTGCACCCAGTAGAGGTACGCGCCAGGAGGAGGCGTCTTCAGCGTGATCGTCTCCGGCCCGCCCCAGTCCGTGTCGTCGACGTCGAGCAAGGCCGCGTGCGTGGCGCTTCGATGCTCGCGCTGGCTGTAGGAGACGTGCCCGTCGGCCGCCCCGCACGAGCAGACGAGGTGCGAGTCGGCGTCCTTGACCTGAGCGGGATCGGACCCCCAGTTGAGGATGATCCGCACCTCGCGGCCGCCGGCCTCGGTCGACTCGAGCAGGCGCGAGAGGCTGACGGTCACGACCTGGCCGTCGTGGCGCAGCTCGGTCGCGCCGCTGTCATAGGGCACGAAGCCCTCGAGGCGATAGGCCACGTGGTACGTGCCGGGCACGAGACGCGCGCTCCAGCGGCCGTCCGCGCCGGTCGCGCCCGTCGCGACGACGCCGGCGCCGTCGCTCGCGAGAATGCGCAGCGCCACGCCCTCGAGGGCCTTGCCCTTGGTCTGGGCGTCGTTCAGCTCGAAGGTGACGGCGACCGGGCGGGCTGCGTCCTGCGCTCGAACCGGGGACGCCAGCCCGATGAGCGCCGAGAGGACGGCGAGGGCCGGCAGGCGCACCATGGAGGCCTCCGCCTCAGCGGCCTGTCGAAGGGTCGAGCGGGCCGGGGCGGCCGAAGTAGTACCC
>JBGASI010000365.1:0-5254 GCA_044229815.1 Vicinamibacteria bacterium
GTACTTAACCATACCACCTCACCACACGCCGGCTCGGGCATCCTGTACCCCGACGGCAGCCAGCTCGAGTACGCGTCGCAGGGGACGGGCCAGGGCTGGGACGGCTGGCTCAAGGTGGGGGGAGAGACAGACGCGCGCCGGCTCACGTCGGCCGCAGCCAACGACCTCGAGCCGGTGTGGTCGCCCGACGGACGCCAGATCGCGTTCGAGCGCGAGTCCTCGGGCGGCGACGACATCTTCCTGGTCTCGCCGGTGGCGGGCGCGGAGCGGAAGATCGCCGAGTTCAAGGCGCGGGACCACCTCTCCTGGAGGAGCGACGGACGCTGGATCGCCGTGGCTCGCGAACGGCAGGAGGGCGAAGCTCGCGCCGAGGATGGCGGCATCTACGTGCTGCCGGTCGACGGGGGGCCCCCGCGCGTGCTCACCGCGCCGCCACCGCCCACCTACGACGCCATGCCCGCGTTCTCTCCCGACGGACGCAGGCTGGCCTTTGCCCGCTGCGAGAGCATCCTGCCGGCCTGCGACATCCACGTCATTCCTGTCGCTGCCGACCCGGGCGGGCTCGCCACGCCCTCCCGGCTGACACAGCAGCGCCAGTGGAACGCCGGCGTCGCCTGGACGGGCGACGGCCTCGACGTCGTGTACGGCGCGGAGGGCGCCAACACCTCCTACCTCTGGCGCGTCCGCGCCGACGGCAGCCGGCCGCCAGAGCGCCTCGAGATCGCTGGCGCCGGCGCGTACTGGCCCGCGGTGACGGGCACGCGGCTCGTCCTCACCCGGCAGTTGCGGGATCACGACGTCTATCGCCTCGCCGTCGGTGAGGAGCCGGCCCCTCTGCTGGAGTCGTCCAGCCTGGACTTCAACCCGCAGTATTCGCCCGACGGGAGCCGGATCGCGTTCTGCTCGGCGCGCTCGGGCACCATGGACCTGTGGCTGGTCGACGCCGACGGGGCTCGACCCTTCCAGCTGACGCACGGTCCCGGGCGCCAGCAGGGCTCACCACGCTGGTCGCCGGACGGGAAGAGGATCGCGTTCGACTCTCAGGGCGAGGACGGGCACTGGGGGATCTGGACGATCGGCGCCGACGGCACCGGGCTGCGACAGCTGACCCTCGACGCGGGCGACGAGAACCTGCCCAGCTGGTCGCACGACGGGCGCCTGCTCTACTTCAGCTCGCCGCGCAGCGGCCGCAGCGAGATCTGGCGAGTGCCGGCGGAAGGCGGCAGCGAGGAGCCGGTGACTCAGGGCGGCGGCTTCCTCGCCTTCGAATCGAGCGACGGCCGGGAGCTCTACTTCACGCGCTCGCCCGGCGACCAGCCTCTGTTCAGCCTCCCGACCGGCGGCGGAGCCGAGCGCCGTGTCATCGGCTGCGTCCAGCACTTCGGCTTCGCGGTGGCGCCGACCGGCGTGGCGTACGTCGCGTGCCTGCCAGCCGAAGACCCGGCGGCCGCGCCCCGCAGGCACCGCCCCGCCCTGCGGTTGTGGGAGACGGCGAACGGGAAGGACCGCGTGCTCGCGACCATCGACACCGGGTCGGGTGGCTCGCTCGGGCTCAGCTCGTCGCCCGACGGGCGCAGCTTCCTCTACACGCGCTACACCGCGAGCTCCGACCTCGAGCTGATCGACAACTTCCGCTGAGGCGCGCGCGTTACCGCTCGCCCCCGTCGTCCGCCTCGCGGAAGTCGATCGACTTCTTGAAGCCCTGGGTCTTCCAGGCCCCGTAGGCCATGCCGCTGAGCAGCCAGGCGAAGCCGGCGATGCGGGCCGGCGTGCTCAGGCTCAGCCACAGGTAGAAGCAGATCAGGAGGCCCAGCAGCGGCGGCAGCAGGTTCACGAGCCTCTTCTGCGGCGCGCGCCACCAGTAGTGGACGAGGGCCGAGAGGTTGACGCCCATGAAGGCGATGAACGCGCCGAAATTGAGCAGCTCCGCGCCGAGGGCGTAGCTGACGGTGAAGGCGCCGGCGAGCGCCAACGCCCCGACCAGCAGCACGTTGTTGGTCGGGACGTGCGTGCGCGGGTTGAGCGCGCCGAAGAAGCGGCGCGGGATGGCGTCGTCGCGGCCCATGCCGTAGAGCAGCCGGCTCGCCCCGAGGTGCGCGCCCATGCCGGAGCCGACGTTGGCGACCAGCAGCGCGCCGTTGAGGATCGCGAAGAGCACCGGCCCGCCGGCGCGGCCGGCCACGTGCACGAACGCGGTGTCGACGTCGGGATAGCTCGACCAGTCGGGCCAGATCAGCTGCGCGAGGTAGACGAGCAGCGCGCCCACGACGCCGGTGAACACGCAGACGATCACCGTCGCCAGCAGGATGTTGCGGCGCGGGTTCTTCGCCTCCTCGGACAGCGTCGAGATCCCGTCGAAGCCGATGTAGGTGAGCACCGCCAGGCTGGTGCCGGTCGAGACCTTGCCCCAGGAGAAGGTGGCCGGGTCGTAGAACGGCCGGCCGAGGGCCGCCGGGTCGAGCGTGACGCCGGCGAGGTAGCGGAACGCGGCCACCAGGAACGCCACGATCACCAGCACCAGGCCGAAGGCGATGGCGGCGTTCGTGCGCGCGCTGGTCTTGACCCCCTGCAGGTTGAGCACCGTGAAGAGCAGGGCGAAGAAGGTGGCCCAGGCCGCGAAGGGCAGCGGCAGGAAGTTCGCGGCGGCCTTGGAGCACCAGATCACGCAGATGATCGGGTTCATCACGTAGTCGAAGAGCATGCTCCAGCCGGTCGCGTAGCCGAGGGCCGGGTGGATCGTCTGCCCGACGTAGGCGTAGGCCGAGCCCGCGCTCGGGCAGACGGCCGCCATGCGCCCGTAGCTGATGGCGGTGAACAGCATCGCCACCATGCCGATCAGGATGGTGGTGACGACGTGCCCCTCCGCCTTCACGCTGACGACGCCGAAGGGCGACATCGGCGCGGTCGGCTGGATCAGCACGATCCCGTAGATGACGAGCGACCACAGGCCGAGGACGCGGGCGAGGCCGGGCTTCGCCGGCGCCTGGCTGGCTGCTTCTGACATGGATCCCTCCGACGAGGCTCGGATTCTACTCGTAGCGGAGCGACTCGACCGGGTCCAGTCTCGCCGCGCGCATCGCCGGGTAGCTGCCGAACACCAGGCCAACGCCCGCCGAGACGCCCACCGAGAGCGCGATCGACCAGACGGTGACGATGGTCTTCCAGCCGGCGTAGGCCGCGACGCCCTTGGCGATCGCCAGGCCCATCGCGATGCCGAGCAGCCCACCGGTCACCGTGATCGCGAAGGCCTCGATCACGAACTGGTTGCGGATATCGACCTGGCGCGCGCCCATCGCGCGGCGCACCCCGATCTCGCGCGTGCGCTCGAGCACGGTGGCCAGCATGATGTTCATGATGCCGATGCCGCCCACCAGCAGCGAGATGCCGGCGATCGCGCCCATCACGATGTCGAACAGGCGCTGGGTGCGGCGGCTCTGCTCGAGCAGGGCCTCGGGCACGGTGATCGTGTAGTCCGCGGCGCCGCCGTGCAGGCGGTCGAGCATCGTCTGCACCACGGTGGCCGACTCCTGGACCGCCGCGCCCGGCGCCATGCTCACGATCAGCTCGTCGAAGGGGCTCTTGAGGGGCGGCCGAGCGAAGCGCCGCTCGGCGGTGGTGACGGGCAGGTAGACGTCGTTGGCGGTGCCCTCGAGCGTCAGGCCCTGCAGCTCGCGGCGGCCGCCGCTCGGAGCCAGCACGCCGACGACGCTCAGCCACTGGTCGTTGACCTTGAGCGGACGGCCGAGCGCCGGCTCGAAGCCGAAGAGGGCGCGGCGCGCCTCGTCGCCGATCACGCACACGGCGGCGTAGGTGTCCTCGTCACGCTGGTCGAAGAAGCGGCCCTCGCGCAGGCTCAGCCGCACGAGCTGCGGGTACTCGGCGGAGACGCCGAGCACCCGGGGCTTGGCCCGGCCGGCCGCCGCCATCACCTTCCAGGCCTCCACCTCGATCTTCGCCACCACCCGCTCGACACCCGGCACCGCCTCGCGCAGGGCGCGCGCGTCGCGGGCCGAGAGGCCGGCGCTCTTGCGCCGGATCTCCTGCAGCTCGTTCTCGCGGTCGAAGCGCTTGTCCTTGACGACCACGTTGCGCAGGCCCATCTGGTCGATGATCTCGAGCGCCTCGCGCTCGGCGCCGGCGCCGATCGAGAGCATCGCGATCACCGCCCCGACGCCGAAGATGATGCCGAGCATCGCCAGGAACGAGCGCAGCGCGTGGTGACGCAGGCTCTCTAGGCCGGAGCCGAGCGACTCGCGGACGTCCATCACTTCGCCGCCTCCCCGGCGGCCGGCGGGGTGCCGCGCTTGGCCGTCGGGTCGCGCAGCGCCACGACGTCCCCCGGCGCCAGGCCCTCGTCGACCACGACCTGCGACACGCTCTGGCGGCCGATCTTCACCTCCACCGGCACGAAGCCGCCCGCCTGGCGGCGGTAGACGACACGCCGGCCGTCCTTGTCGAAGAGCGCCGCGCGCGGGATCGCCAGCACGGCGTCGACCTCCTCGAGCCGCAGCAGGGCGCGCACGCGCTGGCCGGGCTTCATGAACGAGGCGTCGGTGCGAGAGAGCGCGAGCACCGTCTCGAAGTACTTGACCGGCGACTGCCAGTTCGTCGTCTTGGCGAGCGGCTCGACGCGCGCGACCCGCGCCTCGTGGTCGTCGCCCGGCCGGCCCTCGATCGCGAGCCGCGCCGGGAGCCCGGGCTTGAGCCCCGCGCCGTCGGCCTCGAGCACGAAGACCCGGGCCTCCAGGGCGGAGAGGTCCGGCAGCTCGGCCACCTTCTGGCCGGGCCAGAGCGTGTCGCCCACGAACGGCAGCTCGCCGCGCCAGCTCCGCTCGAGCACCAGCAGCCCGTCGTGCGGCGCGAGCACACGCAGCGCGCCGAGGCTCTGGCGCGCCCGGTCGAGCTTCAGCTTCGCCTTGGTGGCGTCGATCTCGCCGAGCGCCCGGTCGGTCGCGGAGAGCTGCCGGCTGGCCTCGAGCCGCCGGCCCGAGACGTCCAGCTTGGTCGCCGCCAGTTCGCGGCTGAGCCGGGATTCGATGATCTGGTGCTTCGAGTAGAGCTTCTCGTCGGTGAGCTTGAAGGTCTCGGCCCGCGACAGGTCGTCGCGCGCGAGGTCGCGGTCGATCGCGATCGAGCGCTCGTTCTTCGTGCCGTCGGCTCCCGCCTTGGAGATCCGGGCGTGCGCGGCGCTGAGGTCGGCCTGACCGTCCGCCGCCTCGCGCTCGGCGTCGTAGGGATCGAACTCGACGACCAC
>JBGASI010000366.1:0-5250 GCA_044229815.1 Vicinamibacteria bacterium
AGGCGCACGCCCTCGTCGGCGCTGGCCGCGCCGGGGGCGGCGGCCCGGACCTGGCGTGCCTGGTGAAGCCGGCGCTCGCGCGCGGGGAGCTGCGCCTGATCGGCGCCACGACGCCGGAGGAGTACCGGCGGCACGTGGAGTCGGACCCGGCGCTCGCGCGCCGCTTCGAGCGCATTGACGTCGCCGAGCCGGACGAGGCCGCGGCGCTCGAGATCCTGCGCGGCCTGCGTCCCCGCTGGGAGCGCCACCACGGCGTGCCGATCGCGGACGAGGCGCTGCGCGCCGCCGTCGCCCTGTCGCTGCGGTTCGAGCCCGAGCGCCGCCTGCCGGACAAGGCGATCGACCTCGTGGACCGCGCGGCGGCCGGCGCGCGCGTGCCACAGCTCAGCCTGCGCGAGCCCGCCGCGGGCGATGCGCCGAGCCCGGCCGCCGCGGTGGGCCCGGTGGACGCACGGGCCGTGGCCCTCGCGCTGGCCACTGCGCGAGGCCTGCCGCCGGAGCTCGTCCTCGAGCGCGCCTCATCCGGCGATCTGGCGCGCGTCCACTCGCTCGAGGCCTTCCTGCGCGAGCGGCTGGTGGGGCAGGACCCCGTGGTCGAGCGGGTGGCCCGCCGGCTGCGGCTCGCCCACTCGAGCCTCGAGGTACGCCGTGGACCGCTCGCAACCTTCCTGTTCCTGGGGCCGAGCGGCGTCGGCAAGACCGAGCTGGCGCGGCTGCTGGCCGAGCACCTGCTCGGCGACGCCGCGCAGCTGACGCGCTTCGACATGTCCGAGTGCATGGAGGAGCACGCGGTGGCCCGACTGCTGGGCGCCCCGCCGGGCTACGTCGGTCACGAGGAGGAGGGCCAGCTGACGCGCGCCCTGCGCGAGCGGCCCTACGGGGTGGTGCTGCTCGACGAGGTCGAGAAGGCCCACCCGCGGGTGTTCGACGTGTTCCTCCAGGTCTTCGACGCCGGACGGGTCACCGACACGCGCGGGCGGACGGCGGACGCGCGCCACGCCGTCTTCGTCCTGACCTCGAACCTGGGGGCCGCGGCCGGGCGGGCGCCCGCGGGGTTCGCGGGCGCCACCGGGCAGGCGCCGGAGGATCCGGAGGCCCAGGCGCGCAGCGCCGCCGCGGCCTTCTTCCGTCCCGAGCTGCTCAACCGTCTCGACGAGATCCTGGTGTTCCGGCCACTCGACGCGGGCGACACGGCGCGGATCCTGCGCCCGCTGCTGGACCGGCTCGCAGGAGCGGCCCGTGAGCGCCACGGCGTGGCGCTCGACGTCTCGCCCGAAGCCGAGGCCTTCCTCGCCCGCGAGGGCACGAGCGCCGAGCAGGGGGCCCGCGGGCTGCGGCGGACGGTCGAGCGCCTCGCCGAGGTCCCGCTCTCCGCGCTGATCGCGTCCGGGAAGCTCGCGCGCCACGCCGCCTGGCGTCTCGTCTACGACGAGGGCGGGCTGTACTGGGTCCCCGGGGAAGGAGTCCCTCGATGAGCTGCGCCCCCGTCGGCTTCGCGCTGGCCCTGCTCGCCGCGCCGCAGGCGCCGGCCTCCGCCCCGGCGGCGTCCGCGGCGGAAGCACGCGTGGTCGAGTACCTCAGGACGCACGTGCAGCCCGGGCAACCGGTGGTCGTCTCCGAGCTCTACAACAGCGTGTTCACGGCGCCCGAGGAGCGGGCGGCGCTGCAGCGGCTGTTCAACCTGTTCTTCAAGCTGCCGCTGTTCGCGGCGCAGCAGCAGCAGGCCACCGGCCGGCCGCCGACGCTGCGCGAGATCGCCGAGCAGCTGCGGCTGCCCGTGCCGGGCGAGGCCGAGGTCCTGCTGCGGGTGATGGAGGCCGACCCGCGCGTGCCGCGCTTCCTCGAACGCAGCGCAACCGGCGAGATCACCCGGGTGGACGTCGAGGCGATCCTCGCCCACCCGCGCTTCGGCCGCGCCCTCGAGCGGACGATCGGGGGCTGGGAGGGGCGCCCGGCGCCACCGCTCGTCGCGACCGGCTACGACGGCCGCGCGCTCGCCACGGAGTCGCTCTCCGGCCACGCCCAGCTGCGCTACTTCTGGTTCACGGGCTGCCCGCCCTGCGTGCGCACGTCACCCCTGCTCGCTTCCCTGCAGAAGGAGCTCGGCCCGCTCGGGCTCGAGATCGTGGCGCTCAACGCGGACCGGGCGCTCGAGATCGGCACGAGCGACGCGGAGCGCGGGGCCTACGCGCGGCGCCAGGGGTGGTCGTTCACGCTCGCCCACGCCTCGCCGGAGGCAATCGAGGCGCACGGGGCCGTCAGCGTGTTCCCGACCTTCTTCTTCGTCGACCGCAAGGGCGTCGTCGTTCGGCAGCTCGTCGGCTTCCAGACGGCCGACGCCCTGCGCGAGGCCGGCCGTCTGGCCCTGCCTCAGCGCTAGCGGAGCCGCTGCCAGAGGAAGGTGTAGGCGAGCGCGCTCATGTAGGCCTGCTGCTTGTTGTCGGCCGCGCCGCCGTGGCCGCCCTCCACGTTCTCGTAGTAGGTGACGTCCTGCCCCGCCTCGAGCATGCGCGCTGCCATCTTGCGGGCGTGGCCGGGGTGCACGCGGTCGTCGCGCGTCGAGGTCGTGAACAGCGTCGGCGGGTACTTCACGCCGTCCTTCAGGTTGTGGTACGGCGAGAAGGTCTTGATGAACTCCCATTGCTGCGGGTCGTCGGGGTCGCCGTACTCCCCCATCCAGCTCGCGCCGGCGAGGAGCGTGTGGTAGCGCCGCATGTCGAGCAGCGGCACCTGGCAGACGACGGCCCCCCACAGGTCGGGCCGCAGGGTCAGCATGTTGCCCATCAGCAGGCCGCCGTTGCTGCCGCCCTGGATGCCGAGCTTCGGCGTGCTCGTCAGCTTGCGCCGGACGAGGTCCTCCCCCACCGCGACGAAGTCCTCGTAGGCCTTGTGGCGGTCGGCCTTGAGCGCCGCCTTGTGCCAGCGCGGCCCGAACTCGCCGCCGCCGCGGATGTTCGCCACCACGTAGGCGCCGCCCTGCTCGAGCCAGCCCGCGCCGACGGTGGCGCTGTAGCCGGGCAGCAGCGACACCTCGAAACCGCCGTAGCCGTAGAGCAGCGTCGGGTTGCGTCCGTCGAGCGCGAGGCCGCGCCGTGCGACCTGGAAGTACGGGATCCGGGTCCCGTCCTTCGACAGCGCCTCGTGCTGCGAGACCTCGAGCCCGGTGCTGTCGAAGAAGGCCGGCAGCTGCTTGAGCGGCTCGGGCGCGCCCTTGCCGACGCTGCCGAGGGCGAGGCTGGTGGGCGTGAGGTAGCCGCTGACCGTGAGGAAGAAGTCGTCGGAGTCGTCCTCGTCGACGGCGCTGGCGCCGAGCGTGCCGATCTCGGGCAGGCCGGGCAGCGGCTCGCGCGTCCAGGCGCCGTCCCTGCGGCTGACGACGTAGAGGCGGTTCTTGACGTTGTCGAGCTCGTTCAGCAGCAGGTGGTGACGCGTCGTGTCGTAGCCGGCGAGCGAGGTCCGCTCGCTGGGCTCGAACAGCAGCTCGAGCTTGCGCTCGCCGCGCAGGAAGCCCTCGAAGTCGGCGGCCAGCAGCGAGCCCGCCTTGTAGCTGCGGCCCGCCACGGTCCAGTCGTCGCGCAGCTCGAGCAGCAGCACGTCGCGCCAGACGTTGGCGTTCGCGCTGTCGGGCTTGTCGATCTTGACGAGCCGGCCGTCGCGCCGCAGGAACAGCTCGTTCGAGTAGAAGGTGATCCCGCGGTAGACGTAATCGCGCTCGAAGCCCTTCGTGTGGTCGCGCCGCGCGAAGACCGAGACGTCGCCCGGCCGTCCCTCGTAGACCGTCTCGGCCGAGGCGAGCGGCGTGCCGCGCTTCCACAGCTTCACGATCCTCGGGTAGCCGGAGGTGGTGAGCGAGCCGGGGCCGAAGTCCGTGCCGACGTAGACGCTGTCGCGGTCGCGCCAGCCGAGGCTGGTCTTCGCCTCGGGCACGGCAAAGCCGTCGGCGACGAAGGCCTTCGTGCGCAGGTCGAACTCGCGCTCGACGCTGGCATCCGCACCCCCGCGCGACAGCGAGAGCAGGCAGCGCTCGTACTCGGGCTTGAGGCAGTCGGCACCGTGCCAGACCCAGTTCTCCTTCTCGGCGGCGGAGAGCGCATCGAGGTCGATCACGGTCTCCCAGGCCGGCTTGTCCTTGCGGTACTCCTCGAGCGTCGTGCGGCGCCAGAGGCCGCGCGGGTTCCTGCCGTCGCGCCAGAAGTTGTAGAAGTGGGGGCCGAGCTTCTGCACGTAGGGGATGCGCGCCTCGGAGTCGAGGATGGCGAGCAGGCGCGCCTGGAGCGTCTTGAAGGCGTCCGTCTCGGCCAGCGCCCGGGTGCTCACGGCGTTGCGCGCGCGCACCCAGTCGAGCGAGCGCGGGCCGCTCACGTCCTCGAGCCAGCCGTAGCGCTCGTCGGGCGGAGGGCCGGGACGCTCGGCGGAGGAGCCGAGGGCGGGCAGCGTCACGAGCAGCAGGGCCGCGAGGGCGGGACGGGACATGCGGGAACCTCCGGTTTCATGGCGGGCCTGCCATGATAGCCCGGCCGGTCCCGGCTGCCCTCAGAGCAGGAGCAGGTCGAGCGAGGTCAGGATCATCAGGCCCGCCACGAGCGCGTCGAAGTGGCGCTGCGGGATGTGGCGGTTGGCCCACCAGCCGGCGGCGATCCCGAGGGGCACCGCCGCCACGTAGCGCAGGCCGAGGCCGAGCGTCGTCGCGTCGACGAGGCCGGTCATCACGTAGGGCGGAACCTTCAGCAGGTTGTTGACCGTGAAGAAGAGGCCCGAGGTCGCGACGAAGCGGCCCTTGTCGAGCCGCTGCGCGAGCAGGTAGAGCGCCATCACCGGGCCGGCCGCGTGGGCGATCGTCGAGCTGAAGCCGGCCGCCAGGCCGACGAGGACGCCGTGCCACCAGGCCGGCCGGTAGACCGCGTGGGGGCGGAAGTGGTTGCGCACCACGAGCAGCAGGGTGAGCCCCAGGCCGATGGCGCCGATCGAGCGGCGCAGGGCGAGGTCGCTGATCGCGCTGACGAAGGCGGTCGCCGAGGCGATGCCCAGCACGGTTCCGGCGAGGGGCCACAGCACGAGCTTCACGTCCCAGCGCTTCCAGTAGACGGCCAGCGTGAAGAGGTCGGCGAGGCAGAGCAGCGGCAGCACGACGCCGATCGCGACGCGCGCGGGCAGGGCCTGCGCCACGAGCGGCGTCGAGAGCATGCCGAGGCCGGTCGCGAAGCCGGCCTTCGACAGGCCGATCAGGAAGACGCCGAGAAAGGCCAGCAG
>JBGASI010000367.1:0-5241 GCA_044229815.1 Vicinamibacteria bacterium
GGGGCAGCCCGTGGCCGACGTCGACGTCGAGATCCAGTTCATGGGCAGCCCGAAGCGCACCTACCACGTCAAGACGAACAAGAAGGGCGGCTTCGGCCGCCTCGGCCTCGACGAGGGAAGCTACAAGATCTTCCTCACGAAGGAGGGCTACAAGAGGGGCGGACTCGACGTGCCCTGGCTCTCCCTGGGCAGCCTGTCGGACCTGTGCAGCAACAACCCGGGGCCGAACCAGCCGTGCGAGCCCCTCATCCTGAAGAAGGCCGAGGTCGCGATCGGGATCGGGACCCCGGCCGCCGACCAGGCCGCGGCACCGGGAGCGCCCGCGACGCCCGGAACCGGCGCCGGTGCGGCGACCGCGAGCCCCGAGGAGGCCGCGCAGCTGGGAGCGGCGTACGCCAAGGCCGTCGAGGCCATCAAGACCAGCCAGTGGGACGTCGCCGAGGCCGCGCTCAAGGAGGTCCTGGCGAAGGTCCCGAACCAGCCTGTCGTGGTCTTCAACCTCGGCCACATCTACCGGCAGAAGAAGGACTATCCGGCCGCCGAGGCCGAGTTCAAGAAGGTCACCGAGCTCGAGCCGACGAAGCCGGACGCCTTCGTGGCGCTCGCGGCGCTCTACGAGGCGCAGGGCAAGGGCGGCGACGCGGTCGAGCTGCTGAAGAAGAGCGCCGGCACCTTCGAGCAGGACGCGAGGTTCCAGGTGGCGCTCGGCGCGACGGCGATGAACCAGGGGATGGAGAAGGAGGCGGAGGCGGCCTTCTCGAAGGCGGCCGCGCTCGACCCGGCCAACGTCGAGATCCAGTACTTCCTCGCCAGCCTCGCGCTCAACCGGAACGAGGTGGCCGACGCCCTGGCCCATCTCGAGAAGTACATCGCCGAGGCCCCGGCCGGCTCGCCGAACCTCGAGGTGGCGAAGAGCCTGCTGGCGGCGCTCAAGGCGAAGAAGTAGTCGCCCCGTCGGCCGGCAGGCCCAGCCGCTTCGTCCCAGGGTGGTTCGCCTGCCACGCCTGCCAGAAGGCGTTCGTCTGCGGCACGGCCGCGAGCGCGCGGCCCTCCAGCTTCCCCTGGAGGGCCCGTCCGCTGAGCGGGTCCCAGGCGGTGCCCGTCTCCGCGTCGGTCAGCCGGTCGCCGTCGGCCGCGAACGTCAGCACGCGTCCGCGGACGCTGCGGTCCCAGGCGATCGCGGTAGCCAGATCCTGGGTGACGAACACCACGATCGGCCGCCCGTCCAGCTCCGTGTTGAGCACGTGCTGGCTCGCGATCCCGCGCACGAAGACGGCGGCGGTCGTGCGGGGGCCCTGGAGACCCACGATCCAGTCCCCGCGTCTCGGCGGGCCGCCGCCGGAGAGCACGATGCGCCGGATTCGCGCGGCGTCGAGCTCGTAGCCCTTCTCCGCGAGCTCCGGCGAGACGTACGCGGTGGTCGCGGGGTGCAGCTGCTTCCAGCGGCCCCAGGTGGTCAGGAGCGAGGGCAGCTTCTCGAGCCGGCGGCCGGCGGCGGGGCCCGAGAGCGCCTCGCCCGTCAGCAGCCCCCAGCGGGAGTGGGTCTGGGCGTCGTAGAGCACGAGGCTGTCGCGCCACACCTCGGACACGTGGCCGAGGTCCAGGGTGCCCCGGGGCGTGCGCCGCAGGAACACCTGGCCCGACCCGGCCAGGGGGCACAGGGCCACGGCGATCGGCGCCCGGCCGAGCTCGTCGTTGACCGTGTGGGCCGTCTGGTCCCAGAGCAGGTTGAGCGGGTAGGCCCGCGCCTCGCCGCCGACCACGACGCCCACCACGAGGTCCGTGTCGCGAGAGGGCGCCTGCGCGGCTGCGGCGTGGGCGCCGCGGCGCAGCGGGTACTCGACGCCGAAGTCCGCGGCGGGCGCCGCGAAAGGCGCGAGCGCCAGCGCGAGCACGACCGGGAGCGGGCAACGGACGATCCGCGTCAACGCTTCGGCCCTACGGGGTGACGGTGAAGGCCTCGACGAGCTTGCGCTCGCGCCCGGAGCGCTGGTCCTTGACGAGGAGCTCGAGCTGGTAGTCGCCGGCTGACAGCCCGCCGAGCGGGATCTGCATCAGGCGCGTGATCCCGCCGATCGACGTCGGCGCGACCTCGGTCGGTTCGCCGCGGAGCACGACGGTCCCGTCGGCGTGCCGCAGCACGTGACCGGCCGTGACGCGCGGCATGCGTGTCACCGGGTCGGTCTCGGCCGCGTACACGTCGAAGCGGCAGAACAGCGGCTTCTTCGCGCTGAAGCTGCGGCGCGCGAGCAGCACCGCGCTCGGCGCCCCGCCGGGCGGCGCCTGGAGCGTGTCGGTCAGGATCGGCGTCGAGACGCGCAGCTGGTCGAGCGGCGGCACGTCGAACTCGAAGGTCACGGTTCCCAGGCGGCGGCTGGTGGGGTCGCGGACCAGCAGCTTCGTCTGGTAGCGGCCGGGCGGCAGCTCGAACTCGCGCACGATCGTGTACCAGCTCGGGCTGGGCAGCGTGCCGGGCTTGCGCTCGATGTCGAACTTCTGGTCCGCCCGGAAGAACTCGGCCGTGTCGCGGCGGGCGGCCACGGCGAGCGTGTCCAGCACGCCCAGGCGCCGGCCTTCCTTCTCGGTGAACTCGACCTTCGAGATGTCCACGTCGGCGGCGACCAGCACGTGGGCCCGGCCCAGCGTGGCGTCCTCGAGGACGTAGGAGGTCATCCGCAGCGGCAGCTCGTCGAGCGGCGTCGGCGCGTCCAGGCCCCGCTGGATCTGGGGGTCGTAGCGCGACGGGTTCTTGGCCGCCGCGGCGGGGGTCTCGTCGACAGGCGCGAAGTAGCCGCGCCGGGCGCGCACCACGACGTTCGGCCGGCGCACCTTGACCTCGATCTTGCGGAAGCGGCCGTCGCGCGGGGCGGTAGGCGGCGCGTAGCCGAGCAGGTAGTAGCTGCTCGACTCCTCGCCGATCCGCACGATCCCGGTCACCAGGTCGTTGGTCTTGGCGACGGTGAAGCCGCCGGTGTCGTGCGCCAGGCTCGCCGCGCCCTCGGACTCCTGGCTCATGTCGGTGAGGGCGGACAACATGTCCTTCTCCTCGATCCGGTCGCCGAACTGGGCGCCGTAGTAGCCGGGCAGGTCCGCGAGGCCGCGCGTGTCGATGAAGTAGAGGGCGGCGTTCGCGCGGCGCGCGGCCTCGACCACGCGCCGGTGCCCGTTCTCGGTCGGGTCGTAGACGAAGCCCTCGGAGACGAGCAGCACGGCCTTGCGGTCGCGGGTGGCGGCGAGCGGCAGGATGGCGCGCTCGATCGCGTCGAAGGTGCTGCGGTTGCGCGTGCGCGCGGCGAGGTAGGTCTCGGCCGCCTTGCTGTCGACCAGCAGGTCGATCTGGCCGCGCTTGGCGATGTCGTCGCCCTCGCGCTGGTTCTGGTCCTGGAAGCGGGGCTTGATGCCGAAGCGCTCGAAGCGCTCCTGCACGCGCCGGGCCATCGCCGGGTCGGAGTACTGGTAGACGCGCATCGCCTCGAAGTCGGCCATCCGGTCGAAGGCGGAGGTGATCATCCGCCGTCCCTCGAGGCCCTTCAGGATGGCGACGACGTCTTCGCGGCCCTCGGGCATCGTGGTCGTCCACCAGGTGCCGCCGGCGGTGGCCGCGATCATCACCCGGTCGCCGTCCCGCAGTCCCTTGTCCAGGAAGGCCACGACCGCCGCCTTCGCGCGCTGGGTGTTGAGCGGCGACATGTTGATGTTGTCGAACAGGACCACGAAGGTGCGGCCCGGCAGGCGCGGGGCGGTGTTCGTGGCGATCCGCGGCGGGGCCGTCGGGAGAGGGCGGCTCACGCCGGCCGCGGGCGCTTCCTTCGCGCTGATCACGTCGAAGTTGACGAGCGTCTGGGGCGCGCCCTCGTCGAGGACCGTGAAGTCCTCCCGCGCCAGGCCGGTGACCGGCTTGCCGGCCTTGTCGGTGACCACCACGTCGACGGTGACCATCTCGACGTCGCGGTTGAAGACGGGCGGCGGCTCCTGGGCCGGCGTGCGCGCCGGGAGGCCGAGGAGCGGCAGCGCGGCGAGCGTGAGCAGGGAAAGTGCCGTCTTCCTCATCGGGCCGGGCTACTCGGCGACCGCGAGCGAGGTCGAGCGGGTCGCGAGGCGCTGCGTCCCGTCGAGGAGCGTCACCCGCAGCTCGTAGTCGCCCGGCGTGAACAGGTCGAGCGGCAGCGTGCCCGCGTGCTGGATGCGGCCGCTGGCGTCGGGCGCGGGCAGGTCGAGGGTGAGGCGGTTGACCACCTGGCCGGCCCTGGTGATCTCGAGCAGCGCCTTGCGCGCCGAAGCGGGGGCCTGGGCGGTGAAGTAGAAGCCCATGATCTTCGCGGCGCGGCGCAGCGGATCGCCCATGCTGGGGTAGACGAGCGTGTCGCCGAAGTAGAGCGGGTTCTTCGGGTCGCGTTCGCCCGCGGGCACGCGCTCGACGTGGTCGATCACGACCAGGCTGCTCAGCGCAGCGCCCGTCGGGCCCGGCGCCGGGACCTCGAGCGGGAAGCTCTTGACGCTCGAGATCGTGGAGGTGGCGTCGTAGGCCACGGCATCGAGCGTGTACTTGCCGGGCGGCAGCTCCGCCTCGCGGTAGAACAGGATGTCGCCCGCGCGGGCGGCCTCGAGCTTGGCGCTGGGCGAGGAGAGCTGGTAGTGCTGGCTCAGCCGGCTGACCTCCTGCCGGTACTCGTTGCGCACGCGCACGACCACGACCAGATCCGCCACCTGCACGTCCTTCTGGCCGGGAGCGGGCACGTACTTGACCGTGCGCCCCGGCACCCGGACGAGCACCGGCACCTTGAGCGAGCCGGTCGCCGTGGGGAAGGTGAGGGCCAGGCCGCGGAAGGGGAAGCCGTCGGCGCGTGGTCCCGACCGGTCGAGCACCGCGATCGCCGGGGCCTCGTAGGCCAGCACGGGGTTGGACGTGCCTCCGCGCAGCGCCAGGTAGCCGCGCCGCGAGTGAACCTCCAGGCCGCGCGGGCGCACCTTCACGCTGACGGTGCGGAAGCGGCCGTCCCAGTTGTCGTTCGAGGGCGTGTAGCCGATCACGTAGTGGAAGCGCATGTCCTGCGCGATCTGCCGGAAGCTGCCGCGGGCGTCGTTCGTGTCGCGGACCAGGAAGCCGCCGGTCTGCTCGGCCAGCTGGCCCAGGCCGGACTGCGGGTTCTGCCGCAGCAGGTCCTCGTTGCGCTCGACGTCCTTCATCATGATGCCGTTGCCGTCTTCCCGGCCCATGCTGCGCATGCGGCGCTCGGCTGC
>JBGASI010000368.1:0-5239 GCA_044229815.1 Vicinamibacteria bacterium
GGGGCCTGCGCCTGGACCGGGGCGGCGGCGGGCGTCGCGGCCTGGCCCGAGGCCAGGGTCGAAGCGGCGGCAAGGGCCGCCAGCGCGAGCAGAGCGAGGGGTGCGGTGTGTTGTCTCATGTTCCTCATCCGAGCCTGACGTAGACCTGCCCGTCCTCGACCTTCGTCTCGAACCGCGCCACCTTGAGCTCGGCGCTCGCGACGTTCTCGCCGCTCGTCACGTCGAAGGTCCAGTTGTGCCACGGGCAGCTCACCTGGCTCCCGTCGACGAACCCCTGGCCGAGGGGCCCGCCGCGGTGGGGACAGCGGTTCGCGAGCGCGTGGAAGGTACCGCCCACGTTGAAGAGGGCGACCGCCTGGCCGCCGACGGTGACCTCGGCCGCCCTTCCGGGCGGCAGGTCGGCTGCGGGCAAGGCAAGGAGGTAGTCGGACATGGTCTTCGGAGGCTCCGAAATCACAGTCTTTCTGAAGCCGGAAGACCCGTCAAGCCGGGGCGCGGCCGGCGTCGAGAGCGCGCGCGAGCCGTTCGAGGCCGCCTTGCAGCGTGGCGGGCGCGCAGCCGACCGCGAGCCGGAAGTGCTCGGCCGCGCCGAAGAAGCGGCCGGGCACGACGGTCGCCCCGTCCGCGCGCAGGCGCTCGCACAGAGCGTCCACGCCGCCGCCCCGCAGGCGCGGGAAGGCGATCATCGAGCCGTCGAGCGGCGGGCACTCGAGCTCGGGCCGGCTCGCCAGGAAGGCGTTGGCGACGGGCGTGTTCGTTTCGAGGATGCGGCGCGCCCGGGCCGCGACGCGCTCGAGTCGGTCGAGCGCGACGACGCTGAGCAGTTCCGCCGGATGCGCGGGCACGACGCCGAACAGGTCGTTGAGGCGCCAGATCCGGCGCGCGAGGTCGGGCTCGGCGACCACCCAGCCGCAGCGCAGCCCGGAGAGGCCGTACGCCTTCGTCAGGCTCGAGGTCACGACGAACTCCGGACCCAGGTGGACGGCCGAGACGAACGGGCGGCCGAGCACGGCGAGGGCCTCGAGGTAGACCTCGTCGACGAGCACCCGGGCCCCGACCGAGCGGGCCGCCGCGCCCACGGCGCGCAGCGTGGCCTCGTCCGCGAGCGTCCCGGACGGGTTGTGGTGGTTCGCCAGCACGACGAGGCGGGTGCGGGGCGTGAGGGCCCGCTCGACCGCGAGCGGGTCCAGGCGGAAGCCCTCCTCGGCGCGGCGCGGGAAGCGCCGGACGTCCAGCCGCAGCCAGCGCGCGGCGTCCGTCAGCAGCGAGTAGGTCGGCTCCTCGATCAGCACCTCGTCGCCGGCGTCGGCCATGGCCGCGAGCGCGAGCAGGTTCGCCATCGAGGTGCCGGTCGCGTGGACGACGCGGTCCGGGTCGACGCCGGCCTTCGCCGCCAGCCGCTCCACGAGGGGGGCGTAGCCGTAGCCGCTCGGCCCGCCGATCTCGAGCGGCGGCAGCTCTCCCAGCTCCGCGAGCGCAAACGCCTCGATCCCGCTCGATGCCAGGTTGAAGGGCGCGCCCGAGCGGGTCTTCGCCCACTCCATGTACTCCGAGAACGGCGAGATCATGCGCTCTCCCCCGTCGCCGCGGACGGCGACGTGCCTTCGCCGCGCCTGTGCCAGAGAAACGACACCGGCAACCCGAGCGCGAGGATGGCGAGGCCCGTCGCGCTGTCCCGCGGGTAGCGGTAGATCGTGGCCGCGACCACGAGCCAGCACGACAGGACGAAGAAGACGGTGGTCCACGGGTGGCCGGGCGCGCGGAAGGCACCCGCCTCCCCGCGGCGACGGTAGACGAGCAGCGCCGCGCCGGTGAGCCCCATCGAGATGAAGTCCACCGACACCACGTAGTTCAGGATCTGCTCGTAGCGGCCCGACAGCGCGATCACCGCGGCCGCCGCGCCCTGCAGCAGGATCGCGAGCACGGGCACCCGCGTGCGCGGGTGCAGCCGGCCGACGGCCTCGAAGAAGACGCCGTCCCTGGCCATCGCGTAGTAGACGCGCGGCGCGGTCAGGATCCCCTGCGCCAGGAAGCCGAAGGTCGAGATCACGATCCCGACGGCGATCAGCCGCGCCCCGGGCTCGCCGAGCGCGCGGCGCATCACTTCCGAGGCCGGCGCCGTGCTCGCCGCGAGGCCGGCGGCGCCCAGGGCGCGCAGGCAGACGAGGTTGACCGAGAGGTACAGCACGACCACGCCGGCGACGCCGAGCAGCAGCGCGCGGGGCATGTCGCGCTCGGGCCGCTTCAGCTCCCCCATCATGAAGCCCGAGGTCTGCCAGCCGCCGTAGGCGAACAGCACCGGCACGAGCGCGGCGCCGAACGCGGTCAGCAGGTCGAGCGAGGCGGGCCGGTCGAGCACCGGCACGAGCGCGGCACGCTCGCCCCCGAACCAGACGAGGCCCACCGCCACGAGCATGCCGATCGCGAGCGTCTTCATGACCATGAATGCGCTCTGCACGCCGCTGCCCGCGCGCACGCCGCGCAGGTTGACGAGCGTGAGGGACGCGAGCGCGAGCACGGCCAGCGCGCCGTCGCCGAGCGGCAGCGGCACCAGCTCGCGCAGGTAGCGCGCGCAGGTGACCGCCACCGCCGCCATGCCGCCGCTCTGGCTGACGAGCAGCAGCACCCAGCCGTAGACGAAGGCGACCCTCGGGTGGAAGGCCTCGCGCAGGTACGCGTACTGGCCGCCCACCGCGGGGCGCAGCGAGGCGAGCTCGGCGTAGACGAAGGCGCCGGCGACGGCGACCAGGCCGCCGAACGCCCAGGCCGCGAGGATCAGGAACGGCGTCCCCACCTGGCGCGCCACGACGTAGGGGTTCATGAAGATGCCGGAGCCGACGATGCCACCCATCACCAGCATCGTGGCGCCGAAGAGGCCGATCTCCCGCGCCAGCGCCGGCCGCGGGGTGCCGGGAGTCGCCATGAGGGCGGGAGCGTACCTGCGGCCGCGACGGGGCGCAATCGGCCGTAAGATGCGCCAGCCGATTCGCCGGCGAGGGGAAGGGGGGCACGTGTCCACACGACGGGCGTTCCTGGGGATGGCCGCGGCCGCGGCCGCGCTACGCGAGGACTCGGCGGCGCGCGTGCTGGCGGCCTCCGTGGAGGCCGCCGGTCGCGCGCCCGCGGAGGTGGCGGCCGACGAGGCCTGGTGGCGCGAAATCCAGCAGGCGTTCACGGTCAACCGCAGCTACGTGAACCTCAACAACGGCGGGGTCTGCCCGTCGCCGCGCGTCGTGCAGGAGGCGATGAAGCGCGCCCTCGACCTCTCCAACGAGGCGCCCGTCCACACGATGTGGAACTTCCTCGAGCCGCAGGTCGAGTCGGTGCGGCGGGGGCTGGCCGCGGAGTTCGGCTGCGACCCCGAGGAGATCGCGATCACCCGCAACGCCAGCGAGGGCCTCGAGACCGTGCAGCTCGGCCTCGAGCTCAAGCCGGGCGACGAGGTGCTGACCACCACCCACGACTACCCGCGCATGCTGACCGCCTTCCGCCAGCGCGAGCGGCGCGACGGCGTCGTGCTCAGGACGATCTCCTTCCCCTTCCCGCCGAAGAGCCTCGACGAGCTGGCGCAGCGCTTCGAGGAGGCCGTCACGCCGCGCACGCGCGTGATCCTGGTCTGCCACATGACGAACCTGACCGGCCAGGTCTTCCCCGTGAAGCGGATCTGCCGCATGGCGCGCGAGCGCGGGATCGAGGCGATCGTGGACGGGGCTCACGCCTTCGCGCACTTCCCGTTCCGCCACGAGGACCTCGACTGCGACTACTACGCGACCAGCCTGCACAAGTGGCTGTTCGCCCCGCACGGGACCGGCATGCTCTACGTGCGCCGATCCAAGATCGCGAGGCTGTGGCCGCTGATGGCGGCCGACGTCAAGCAGGACGCCGACATCCGCAAGTTCGAGGAGATCGGCACCCACCCCGCCGCGAACCACAACGCGATCGCGGAGGCGCTGGTGTTCCACCGCGGGATCGGAATCGAGCGCAAGGCCGCGCGCCTGCGCTACCTGCGCGACCGCTGGATGAAGCGGCTGGCCGCCCGGCCCCGGGTCCGCATCCACACGAGCTTCGACCCCGCCATGTCCGGCGCGATCGGCAACGTGCAGCTCGAGGGCGTCGACTCGGTGAAGCTGGCGAAGCACCTGTTCGACACCCGGCGCATCATCGTGGTGCCGATCAAGCACGCGGAGTTCGAGGGGCTGCGCGTCACGCCCTGCGTCTACACGACGCTCGACGAGGTCGACCTCTTCGCGGAGGAGATGGAGCGCGTGCTGGCGAAGGGCCTGCCGGCCTGAAGCGCTAGCCGCGCGCCACGGCGGGGGCGGCCTCGAGCGCGCGCAGGATCGCGGCGAGCGGACGCGCGGCGAGCGAGTCGAGCACGAGGTCGACCTCGGGGCGCGCCAGCGTCCGCGTGAGCCCGTTCAGCACCGCCACGCAGCGCGCGCCGGCGGCGAGCGCCGCGCGCATGCCGTTGGGCGAGTCCTCGAAGACGACGCAGGCGGCGGGCGGGACGCCCAGCCGGCTCGCCGCCAGCAGGAAGAGCTCCGGGTCCGGCTTCACCCGGGCGACGTGGTCGCGGGTGACGACGGCGTCGAACAACTCGAGGACCGCGTGGCGCTGCAGCCAGCCCTCGACCCAGCCCGACGAGCTGCTCGAGGCGACCGCCCGGCCCAGGCCGAGCGCGAGCGCGTCCCGCACCAGCGTCTCGACGCCGGGCAGCAGGGGCCGGCCCTCGCAGCCGAGCGCCGTCGCCTCCTTCACCTCGGCGAGCAGGGCCTCCTTGTCCAGCGAGCCGCCGCACAGAGCGTCGAGCTGCTCCAGCGGGTCGAAGCCGCCGTGGGTACCGAGAGCGTGCTGCCAGTCGTCGAGGCTCAGCGCGTGACCGCGCCGGCGGTAGGCCTCGAACCACGCGTCGAAGATCGGCGTCTCGGTGTCGACGATCAGGCCGTCGAAGTCGAGGACCACGGCCCGGACCGGCTCCGTCAAGGCGCCGTCCTCAGCCGCGCGCGGCGGCCATCTTCGCGACGCGCGCCTTGATCCGCTCGTGGAGCAGCCGGCCCTCGGGGCACTCGTGCGCGACCCACTCGGCGTTTCGCAGGACCGCCGGGCCGTTCGCCTCGCGCAGCTGCGCCAGGAACGGCTCGACCTTCGTGAACAGGAACAGCCCCTCGCCGTTGGTCTCGAGCCAGAAGCCCGGGTGCACGACGCCGTAGCGCACGAAGCTGTAGACCATCTCCCAGTA
>JBGASI010000369.1:0-5205 GCA_044229815.1 Vicinamibacteria bacterium
TGGCGCGCGCCGAAGAACACGATCGCCGCGCCCGGCTTCTCGAACGCCGCGTCCACGATCGCGCGCCCCGTGGCGTCGAAGCTCACCGTCGTGCCGGGCGTCGCCCAGTGCTGCGCCACGGCGGGGTGGCGGGACACGTAGCGCTGGCGGCCGGCCGCGGTCGAAAACACCACGATCGCGCCGCGCCCGGTCTCGTGCTCGATCTTCTCGTGCACCTCGCCGCTGCCGCCGACGGCGCCCGTGCGCACGGGCGAGGCCTCCGCCATGCTCTCGCGCACCTGGCGCCACAGCGCGAGCAGCTTCCCGATCCGCTCGACACCCTCGGCGGACAGCGAGACGAGATCGCCCCAGATCCCGTCGTGGCCGAGGATCAGCGAGGCGACGTTGACGAGCTGCGACTCCTCCGGGTCGTCGGGGAAGTAGTGGGTCAGGAACAGCTCCGAGGGGATCCACTTGTCGTAGCCGTAGGTCGAGCGCGTGATCCAGGTGCGGGCCGGCCCCTTGTGGAAGAAGAGGTTCCAGTTGTCCTTCACGGGGTCGATCGGCACGTCGTAGTTCTGGAAGTAGGGCCCGTTGTTCACCAGGAAGTAGCGGCCTGCCGAGAGGAAGGCCAGGCCGACCCCGCGGCCGCCCTCGGTCACGTCGAAGTCGACGACCGCGGCCGGCACCTCCTCGCCGAGCCGGCGGGCGATCTCGGCCAGGCGCAGCGGCACGCGGAAGGCGTAGGCGTCGCGCCGCTCCTGCGGCGTGTTCGCGGCGTCGCCGTGGCCGTGGCCCGGGGCGTCGCAGCCGTACTGCCCCACCGCGTCCCACTTGAAGTAGCGCACGCCCGTCTCGCGCGCGAGGCGCACCAGCTCGCGCAGGAAGCGCTCGCCCCAGGGCGAGACGAGGCACATGCGGTAGCTCTCCTCCGTCTCCCACACCGGCCCCTTCTGCGTCCTGCCGCCCGAGGACAGGACGTTGCCCGCGTTGTCGAGATAGGCACGGCTCGACTCCGCGGCGGCGGTCGGGTCGAACCACAGGCCCAGCCGCATCCCGTGGCCGGCGAGCCCCTGCTCGAGCGGCGCGAGCCCCCGCGGGAAGCGGGCGCGGCTCACCGCCCAGTCGCCCGTCTTCTCGTACCAGCCGGTGTCGAGCACGAAGGTCTCTATGCCCATGCGGGCGGCGACGTCGATCTCGGCCAGCATCCGCGCCTCGTTCATCGAGTCGAGGTACTTGGCGCCGTTCCACCACTTGTTGCGCTCCTGGAAGTTCCAGGTGTTGTAGTGGACGCGGGGCGCGCGGGCCTCTTCGCTCGCCAGCTCGTGGCGCACGAAGCGCCGGTAGGCCTCCGCCGCGTCGTCCTCGTCCCCGGCCACGAGGCCGGCCTGCAGCCACGGGCTCTCGAACGGGTGGGTGGCGTCGACCACCTGGCCCCGCCAGTAGCTCCCCTTCACGGCGCGCAGCCTCGCGGAGCGCCCGGCGCCGAGGTCGAAGCGCAGGAAGGCGTCGGGGGCCTGCGAGCCGTGCTCGTAGCCGAGCAGCAGGGTGCGCCGCCCGTCCGAGGCCAGCAGCAGCGGGCCCATCACGCCGAGCGAGGCGTCGAAGTCCGGCTCCTCGAGCGGGCGCTCGGAGACGGTGTAGCTGTGGAGCAGCTCCACGAACTCCGACAGGCGCACCTCTCGCGCGCGCGGCAGCCCGCCGAGCGACGTGGCGAAGTACGCGAGCTCGTCCTCGGTCCCCTGGCGCGTGAAGACGTGCGGCCGGCTGGCGGTCAGGCGGTACTGGAAGCGGACGATGGGGCTCAGGTCCGAGAGGCGGAAGCGCAGCTCGAGGGCGAGCGAGGGGTCCTCGCGCAGGACGCCGCGGAAGCGGTGCTCGAGCACGTCGGGACCGAGCGGGACGGGGTCGCCGTCGCGCTCGAGCCGCTCGGGGACGCCGAGCAACGCGCGGCCGTCGAGCGGAAAGACCGGGGGCGTGAAGCGCTGCCCCGGGGCAGAGGACAGCGGCGCCACCGTCCACAAGGCGTCGGGCCGGGAGCCGAGCTCGATGCGCAGGCCGCTCGCCTGGATCACGGGCGCCGCGGAGGAAGACGCGGCGGAGGAGGGCGAGGCGAGCGCCAGCGCCAGCAGGAAGACAGCGCCGGCGAGCGAGCGAGCGGTCCGTGTCGTCATCCGGCCATGATAACCGTCGCACGGCCGGCGCCTCGCGCAGCGCCGCCCCGGTCGTCGCCGTGGCGAGGAGCGCGCCCGGCACTTCATCTACAATCCGTTGAGCGGTTGCGAGACGGCTCGCGGACCGCCAGGCGTCCGCGACCGTCCAGGCGCAGCCGCCGTCAGGAGGGAACCACCGATGACCGCAGCGCACGCCACCTTGCTCGCGGCCGTGGCCCTGGCCGCGACCACCGCCACCGCCGCGCCTGCCGTCCCCGCGCCCGCGGCGAAGGCGCCCCGGATCCCCGTCATCCTCGCCACGGACATCGGCGACGACATCGACGACACCTGGGCGCTCGCGCTGCTGTTGCGCTCGCCGGAGCTCGACCTGCGGCTGGTCGTCACCGACTACGGCGACACCGTCTACCGCGCGCGCCTGGTGGCGAAGCTGCTCGAGGTGGCGGGGCGCAGCGACGTGCCGGTCGGCGTGGGCCTGCGGCAGGCCGACAAGGGCGGGGCGCAGGCCGGGTGGCTGGGCGACTACGCGCTGGCGCGCTACAAGGGGAAGGTCCACGAGGACGGCGTCGCGGCCCTCGTCGACACGGTGATGGCCTCTTCCGAACCGATGACGCTGATCGCCATCGGGCCGCCCCCCACGCTGCACGCCGCGCTGCAGCGCGAGCCGCGGATCGCGGCGAAGCTGCGGCTGGCCGGGATGTACGGGAGCCTGCGCGAGGGCTACGCCGTCGGCTCGAAGCCCGAGCCGGAGTGGAACGTGAAGGCCGCGCCCGCCGCCGCGCGGGCCCTGCTCGCGGCGCCCTGGGCGGGCTCGCTCGTCACGCCGCTCGAGACCTGCGGGCGGGTCGTGCTCACGGGCGAGCGCTACGCCCGGGTGCGCGCCTCCAGGGACCCGCTGGTGCGGGCGGTCGTCGAGAACTACCGGCTCTGGTGCCCGAAGCAGGAGTGGTGCCGGAGCGACCCGAAGAACGTGGCCGAGCAGAGCAGCACCCTCTTCGACACGGTCGCCGTGTACCTCGCGTTCGCCCACGACCTGCTGAGCGTGGAGTCGCTCGGCGTGAAGGTCGGCGACGACGGCATGACGACGCCGGACCCGGCCGCCCGGCCGCTCGGCTGGGCGACCTCCTGGAAGGACAAGGCCGCCTTCGAGGAGTTGCTGGCCACGCGCCTGGCAGGCCCCTCGCCGAAACCCTGACGCCGCCCGGAGGCACGACTTGCGCCCCTCGTCCGAACGCCCGATCGCGGTCGTCAACGCCGCCGCGCCGATCCGAGTCTGCGACAACGGCTGCTGGACCGACACCTGGTTCGCGGGCCACGGGCAGGTCTTCAACATCGCCGTCTACCCCTTCGCCGAGGTGCAGGTGGCGCTCTTCCGCGACGGCGCGGGGCCGCGCCTGGTCCTGCACCCCGAGAACTTCGGCGACCGCTACGAGGTCGGCGAGCCGGCCCCGCCCTGGGGAAGGCACCCGCTGCTCGAGGCGGCGATCGCCTACATGCGCGTGCCGCGCGAGCTGCGGCTCGAGGTGACGATCCACTCCGAGGCGCCCGCCGGCGCGGGCACGGGCACCTCGGCGGCGGTGACCGTCGCGCTGGTGGGTGCCCTCGACGCCCTCACGCCGGGGCGCCTGACGCCGCACGAGGTCGCGGCCGCGGCGCAGAAGGTCGAGACCGAGCTGCTGCACCGCCAGTGCGGGATCCAGGACCAGCTCGCCTCGGCTTACGGCGGCATCAACTACATCGAGATGTTCGCCTACCCGCACGCGTCGGTGTCGCCGGTCCAGGTCCCGAACGAGGTCTGGTGGGAGCTCGAGCGGCGGCTGGCGCTCGTCTACCTGGGCAAGTCGCACGACTCCTCGGCGATCCACGAGACCGTGATCCGCTCGCTCGAGAACGCCGGCCCGGACTCGCCGGCGATCGTGGACCTGCGCCGGACCGCGCCGCTGGCGCGCGACGCCCTGTTCGCCGCCGACTTCCCCGCGCTCGGCCGCTCGATGACCGACAGTACCGAGGCCCAGCGCCGGCTGCACGCGGACCTCGTCGGCAGCGAGGCGCGGCGGGTGATCGAGATCGCGCGCGCGCACGGCGCGCTCGGCTGGAAGGTCAACGGAGCCGGCGGCGAGGGCGGCTCGATCACCCTGCTGTGCGGCGAGAGCTCCGCCGCGAAGCGCGCGCTGCTGCGCGACGTCGAGCGGGCGGATCCCTCGTTCCGCCACGTGCCGACCTACCTCAGCCGCCACGGCCTGCGGGTCTGGCGCCAGGACCTCGGCTAGGGTCCGCTTCCGCCGCTCAGCCCGCGGCCGCGGGCGCCGGCGTCTCGCGCCGGCGCGCCACCAGCGAAGCCGTGACACCCGCGGCCAGGATCAGGAACACCAGGGCGAGCGTGTAGAGGTTGTAGCCCGGGCCGAGCAGCTGCTTCAGCCAGCCGTGGATCATCATCTTCACGCCCACCACGACCAGCACGGCCGCGAGCGCGGGCTTGAGGTAGCGGAAGCTCTCGATCATCCCGGCCAGCGCGAAGTAGAGGCTGCGCAGGCCGAGGATCGCGAAGACGTTGCTGGTGAAGACCAGGAACGGGTCGGCCGTGATCGCGAAGATCGCCGGGATCGAGTCGACCGCGAAGACCACGTCGGTGAACTCGACCATCACCAGCGCCAGCAGCAGGGGCGTCGCCAGCAGCGTGCCGGGCCGAGCGGAGTCGACGACACGGTCGGGCTGCTCCGGCAGGCCCGGCTGCTCGGCCTCGTGGGAGGCCCGCGAGCCGGCGCGCACGAAAAAGTGCTGGCCGTGGAAGCGCTCGCTGACCGGGAAGAGCCGGTGCGTCAGGCGCACGAGCGGGTTGCGGTCCGGGTCGACGCCCTGGTCCTTCAGCAGCAGCATCTTCACCCCGGTCAGGATCAGGAAGCCGCCGAAGACGTAGACGATCCAGGCGAACTCGGCGATCAGCCGCGCCCCGAGCGCGATCATCGCGCCGCGCATCAGCAGGGCGCCGGCGATACCCCCGAACAGCCCGCGGTGCTGGTAGAGGGGCGGCACCGCGAAGAAGCCGCAGCTCATC
>JBGASI010000370.1:0-5197 GCA_044229815.1 Vicinamibacteria bacterium
CCGGCACCGTCCCCGGCAGCAGCGCGCCCGGCAGCGTGATCTCCCGCGCGCGGCCCGCCACCTCCAGCTCGAGCCGCGTCTCGACGAAGAGCGGGATGCCGTCGCGGACCTGGCGGAAGACCTGCAAGCGCAGGCTCTCGCCCTCGCCCACGACCTCCGTGCCGGCCCGCAGCCACAGCAGGCCGGCCTCGTCCCGCCGCGGGCGCGGCACGCCCTGGCCGTCGAGGGCGAGGTTCACGAGGCCGATCTCCGCGGGCACGCTGAGCGACTCGGGCAGGCGCGACCAGGCGAAGCGGCCGGCCAGGCGGTGGCGACCCGCGCCCACGCGCAGCCGCGGCCCGCCGTCGCGCTCGAACACGGGCGCGGGCGCGCCGTCGAGGCGCACGTCCTGCGGCCAGTGCTCCGCGCTGCCCGGCAGGCGCACGTCGAGCGCGCGGTCGGCCTGCAGCTCGAGGTCGAAGCTGCCGCCGCTCGAGCCCAGCGCAAGCCCGAGCCGTCCGGGCCACAGGCACACGGCCTGGCCCTGCACGGTCGCGCAGCCGAGCGCCGGCGCCTGGTCGAGCACCCAGGGGACCCACTGGCGCAGGCCCGGGGGCAGGTCCTCGCGCGCGATCGGCTGGGCGCTCACACGCGTCGGCCCGGCGGCGAGCGCGACGGCGAGCGTCAGCCCGAGGACGACGGACGGCTCGAAGCGGCGTGGCACGAGTACCTCCCCCGGGGTTCACGTCAGCGGCTCGCTCCCGATACGGGCAGAGGATACGGCGTATTCCCGCGGTTCGCCCGGGGATGCGAGCCCGGCGGGAAGCTCGCTGGAAGAGCCGACGATCCCCTATCATGGTCGAAAGCTCCTGCAAGTCGAGGTTAGCCATGCTGCTGCGCCGCGGTGTCGTCTGCCTGCTCGTCCTCGCGTCGGCCGGGGCTGGCGTGGCTTCTCCCCAGGCCCCGGCGCCCGTCGGGCCGGGTTTCGTCGTCCCCGTCAGCACGGCCCGCGTCGAGGTCGACCTCGTCGTGAGGGACAAGCGGGGCTGGCTCGTGCGCGACCTACGGGCCGACGAGGTCGAGCTGCTCGAGGACGGCGTGCGCCAGGACATCGAGTCGCTAGCCTTCGTCGAGCACGGAACGAGGCCGCAGGAGGCGGACCCGGTCGTCGTGGCGCTCGCCTTCGATCGGCTCGGCGCCGCCGCGCGCCGCTTCGCCTACGCTGCGGCGCTCGAGTACGTTCGGGAGCGCCGCCTGCCCGAGTCGCAGGTTGGCGTGTTCGCAATCGACCGCGGGCTCAGGACCCTGCAGCCGTTCACGGACGACGTGGACGCTCTGCGGGCCGCGCTCGCCACGATGAGCGGCACCGGCTCGACGACGCTGGCCGGTCAACGCGAGCGCGAGCTGTCGCGCAACGCCTACCACGGGCTCGGCGAGGGTCTCGGTCAGGCCCACGTCGCAGCGGCCGAGAGCCGCGGGGCGCCGGAGTGCCGCGGACGCGAGGAGGTGCGGATCCGCCTGACGGAGATGCTCGAGAGCCGGCTCGTCGAGGGCTTCGAGGCGCTCGAGCGCGACCAGGCCGGCTTCGGTTCGGTGCACGCGCTGCTCGCCCTGATCGGCGCGCTCGGCGAGTTGCCCGGGAGGAAGGCGCTGCTGCTGTTCTCCGAGGGGCTAGCCGTGCCGTCGAACGTCGAGGCGACCTACCACGCGCTGGTCGGCGCCGCGAACCGCGCGCGCGTGACCCTGTACTCCGTGGACGCGGGCGGCCTGCGCGTCGAGAGCCCGGGCGACGAGATGCGGCGCACGCTCGACCACGTGAAGACCCGCGTGCGCAACGACTCGAGCGACGGACGGCTGACCGAGGACGACCCGCTCGCGATGCTCGAGAAGAACGAGGGCGCACTGCGCCTCACCGCCGTGAGCACGCTCGGGCCGCTCGCCGACCAGACCGGCGGCTTCACGATCTCGGGCACGAACCAGCTCGCCGACGGCGTCGGCCGGCTCGAGGAGGAGCTGCGCGCGCACTACGTGCTCTCGTACGCGCCGAGGAGCAGGGAGTTCGACGGGCGCTTCCGCCGGATCGAGGTACGCGTGAAACGCCCGCACGGGACGCTGCAGGCGCGCAAGGGCTACCTCGCGCTGAAGACCGACCTGCCGGTGCCCGCGCTGCCGGACGAACTGAAGGCGCTCGCGCGGCTCGAGTCCGGCGCGCGGCCGGACGGGCTGTCCCTGCGGGTGCGCGGCCTGCAGTTCCCCGACGACGCGGCCGTCTCGCGCGTGCCGGTGATCGTCGAGCTCGAGTCGGGCCGGCTGAGCTTCGAGCGCGACGAGAAAAGGCATGTCTTCCGCCAGGACTTCACGATCCTCGTGCTGGTCACGGACGCAAGCGGTCGGGTGGCCGCCAAGGCGAGCCAGCACTACCCGATCGAGGGGCCGCTCGCCCGGCTCGAGCAGGCGCGCCGCGGGTCGGTGCTCTTCTACCGCGAGTTGCGCCTGCCGCCGGGCCGCTACCGGATCGAGGCGATCGCCAGCGACGCGCGTTCCTCCGCGTCCGGGACCGCCGCCGCCACGCTGGAGATCCCGCGCGCCGAGGCGGGCCGGCTGCGCGCGAGCAGCCTGATGCTGGTGCGGGGCGCCGAGAAGGCGGCGGCGGACGCGGGGACCGGGCCGCTGCGCTACGGCGACGTGCTGCTCTACCCGAACCTGGGCGAGGCGCTCGCGGCGCGGTCCGGGAAGCCGCTCGCGTTCTTCCTCAGCGCGTGGCCCGCCCCGGGGCGCAGCAGCGTCGACGCGCGGGTCGAGTTGCTGCGCTCGGGGCGGCCGGTCGCCTCGGCGCCGCCGCTCGCGCTGCGCCCGGGAGCGCAGGGTCGGCTGGACCTCGCCAGCACGCTGGCGGTGGACGCGCTGCCGCCCGGCGCCTACGAGCTGCGCGTGACGCTCAGCGACGGCCTCGACGCCGAGCGCCGCAGCGCCTCGCTGGCGCTCGCGCGCGCCTCCGCGAGCGAGGCCGACGCGCCGTAGGCGGGGGCACGCTGGGCGGCGTCGAGCACCCGCTCGAGCAGCGGCCGCGCGCGGCCGATCAGCCCGCTGCGGATCACGACGTCCCACAGCGGCTCGAACTTCTTCCAGCCGGCGGCGTAGGCCCCGTGGCGCAGGCGCCCGGCGAGCGTCGGCTTCGTGGCCGCGGCGCGCAGGATGTTGCCCCAGCCGTAGAAGTCCCGGTAGGCGCGCCAGTAGCCGGTCTCGAGCTGCGCGGCACTCATGCCGCGGGGCTCGAACACCGCGTGACGCGTGTCGTAGAGGTCCCAGTCGCGGTGCAGCAGGCGACCCTCGGCTTCCAGCTGCCGGAAGAGCGCGGTGCCTGGATACGGCGTGAGGACGTGGAAGGTCGCGGTCTCGATCCCCACGGAGACCGCCCAGTCGACCGTGCGCTCGAACACCTCGGGCCGATCCCCGTCCATCCCGAACACGAAGCTGCCGTTCGTCATCACCCCGAGGTCGTGCAGCCGCCTCACCGCGGCGGCGTAGTCGCGGTCGAGGTTCGCGTGCTTGCGCTGCGCGCGCAGCGACTCCCCGCGCAGCGTCTCGAAGCCCACGAACAGGCTGCGCAGGCCCGCGTCGCGCGCCTGCTCGAGCAGCCCGGGGCGCAGGATCGAGGCGACGGTTCCCGCCGCCTGCCACAGCCGGCCCATGCCGCGCATGCCCTCGAACAGCGCGGCCGCGAAGCGCGGGTCGCCGAAGAGGTGGTCGTCGAGGAAGTAGAGGTGGCGGCCGGGCAGGCGCTCGATCTCGGCGAGCGCGGCGTCGACCGCCTGCGTGTAGAAGCCTCGCCCGCCGGCGTAGAACGCCTCCTTGTAGCAGAAGGCGCACGAGTGCGGGCAGCCGCGCGAGACGACGAGCGAGTTGGGGACGAGGTAGAGGTGCCTCCGGATGAGGTCGCGGCGCACGCGGGGCAGGCCGTCCAGCGTGCGCACCCGCGAGCGGTACACGGGCTGCGGACGGCCGGCGCGGAAGTCGGCGAGAAACGCGGGCCAGGTGTCCTCGCCGGGCCCGAGAAAGACGCTGTCGGCGTGGGCGGCCGCCTCTTCCGGCAGCGACGTCGCGTGCAGGCCGCCGATCGCCACGTGCGCGCCCCGGCGGCGGTAGTGGTCGGCTATGGCGTAGGCGCGCCGCGCCGAGGTGACGTAAGCCTGGAGCACGACCAGGTCGGGCTCGTCGTCGAGGCGCAGCTCCTCGACGTGCTCGTCCGTCAGCGTGACCTCGTCGTCCTCGCGCAGGTACCCCGCGAGCGTCGCCAGCCCGAGCGGCGGAAACAGCGCGTACTTCACCGGCCGGAAGAACGGGCCCTTCGCCTCGGTGAGGGCCGGCAGGATCATCCGCACGCGCAGCGGGCGTCCGGCCGGCATCAGCGCAGGCCCCGCGGGTGGCCGGCCCCGGAGACGACGATCGACAGGCCGCGACGGCGCGGGCCGTCGAGCTCGGCGAGGAAGACGCTCTGCCAGCGCCCGAGGTCGAGCGCGCCCTCCACGACGTTCAGGCCGACCGAGGTCGGCAGGAGCAGCGCCTGCACGTGGGCGTGGCCGTTTGCGCGCTCGTCGAGCGGCAAAGGTCCCTGGCGCGCCGCGAGGTCGTCGTGGCGGTACAGACCCGGGGGCGCGAGCCGGCGCAGGAAGGCCTCGAGGTCCTGCCGCAGCAGCGGCTCGTCCTCGTTGACGAAGAGCCCGGCCGTGGTGTGGCGGCTCTGGACGGACGCCGTCCCGATCCAGACCCCCGAGCGGCGCACCCGCTCCGCGACGATCGCCGTCACGTCGATCAGCTGGAAAGGCGTCTCGGTGCGAAGGTCCACCCGGGCGTGGACCGCCCGCACCCACGGCGACTCGGTCTCTTGCTGCAGCAGGCTTTGCGCCATCCGTCCCCCCTCGCGCCGTGCGGCGCCCTTGCTCCGGAAGATCGCGCCGGGGGCTCGCGCCGGCCTGAGCGAAAGGTGAGGGGTCCGTGAGGCTCGCGCGACCGGGCGCTACTCGGCGTGCGGTCGCCGTGTCAGCCCGTAGACCGTGCCGCCCGCGAAGAGGAGCCCTTCCCAGGCGCTGATGAGCGAGCGGGTGAGCGGCCCGGCCTCGGCCTCGCCGAGCAGGTGGGCGAGGGGCGCGAGGCCCACCTGCGAGCCGGGGAAGCTGCGGGCCATCAGGTCGAGGCTGAGCGCGCCGAGGTGGTGACC
>JBGASI010000371.1:0-5181 GCA_044229815.1 Vicinamibacteria bacterium
GGCCTGGTGATCGGCCCGACGGGCGTCCTGAGGTACGACAAGGCATGGAAGCAACAATGATCCGCCGCTCGCCGCTCGCCGTTGCCGCGCTACTGGCTCTCCCGCTGTGCCTGGCGGTGCCGGCCGGCGCAGCGCAGGGGAGCGGGTCGTCGCCGAAGCAGCAGGCCCTCTTCGAGCGGCTCGAGCGCAAGGTGGCCGCGGTCGACGCGCGGCTCGACGGCGTGCTCGGCGTCTACGTGGAGGACCTGACGAGCGGCAGGCGCGTCGAGCTGCGCGCCGACGAGGTGTTTCCGGCCGCCTCGTCCATCAAGCTGGCGGTGCTCTACGAGGTCTATCGCCAGGCCGAGGAGGGACGACTCGACCTCGCCGAGGTCACCCGTCCGCCGGCCGCGCGGGTGCGGGGCGGTGGCGTGCTGCAGGCCCTGGGCGACCAGGTGAGCCTCAGCTGGCGCGACCTCGCGCTGCTGATGATGGGCTGGTCCGACAACGAGGCGACCAACCTGCTCGTGCGCCGGGCCGGCATGGACGCGGTCAACCGCCGGCTCGACGCGCTGGCGCTGCCGAAGACCCGGCTGCGCCGGCAGATGATGGACCTCGAGGCGGCGCGGCGCGGGGACGAGAACGTCTCGACCCCCCGTGAGATCGCGCGCCTCGCGGGGACCGTGGCGCACGGCGAGGGCCTCGGCCCCGAGCGCGCCCGGGACCTGCTCGCCGTCGCCGCCCTGGCGGACGGGCTCTCGCCCTTCCGCCGCGGCCTGCCCGAGGGCGTGCGCGCCGTCAGCAAGCCGGGCGAGCTCGAGGGCGTGCGCTGCGAGGCCGCGTGGGTGGACGTCCCGGGCCGGCCCTACGTGGCGGCCGTCATGACCACCTACGTCCGCCACGAGAAGGACGCGGAGGAGGCGATCGCCGAGCTGTCCGCGGCCTTCTACGACACCTTCGACCGCCTCGCGCGCTCGTCCGAGTACGGCCGGACGATCTCCGACAGGTAGGCCGCTACCCGACCTCCGTCCGCACCAGGTCGTCGAAGGTCTCGCGCCGCCGGACGAGGCGGGCCCGCCCGTCCTCGACGAGCACCTCGGCCGCTCGCGGCCGCATGTTGTAGTTCGAGGCCATCGAGTAGCCGTAGGCGCCGACGTCGCGCACAGCGAGCAGCTCGCCCGGCTCCAGGCGCTCGAGCTCCCGCCGACGGGCCAGGAAGTCGCTCGTCTCGCAGACGGGGCCGACGACGTCGACCAGCTCCGCCGGCCGGCCCCGAGGGCGCACCGGGTCGACCCGGTGGTAGGCGTCGTAGAGCGCCGGGCGCAGCAGGTCGTTCATCGCCGCGTCGACCACCACGAAGCGGCGGGCGGGGCCGTCCTTGACGTAGAGCACGCGCGTCAGCAGGACGCCCGCTCGCGCGATCAGCGAACGGCCCGGCTCGAGCACGAGCGTGAGCGGCAGGTCCTCGACAGCGGGCAGCACCGCGGCCGCCAGCGCCTCGGGCGCCGGCGAGGGCCGGCCGTCGTAGCCGACGCCGAGACCGCCGCCGATGTCGATCGTCTCGAGCGGCAGGCCCTCGTCGAGCAGTGTGCGGCTGAGCCCGGCCAGCGCCCGCGCCGCGGCCGCCAGCGGCTCGAGGTCCGTGATCTGCGAGCCGATGTGGCACTGCACGCCCACGATGCGCACCCCCGGCAGCAGCGCCGCGCGCCGAAGGATGTCCGGCGCCAGCGCGATGTCGACGCCGAACTTGGCCTCGCGCAGGCCGGTCGAGATGTACGGGTGGGAGCGCGCGTCGATGTCGGGGTTGACGCGCAGCGAGACGCGCGCCACGGCGCCGCGCGCCGCGGCGGCCTTGCCGATCCGCCGGATCTCGTCCTCGCTCTCGGCGTTCAGCTCGCCGATCCCGTGCTCGAGCCCGAGCGCGATCTCGGCTGCGGTCTTGCCCACGCCGGCGAACACGATGCGCCCGGGAGGGAAGCCCGCGCGGCGCGCCGCGAGCAGCTCGCCCCCGGAGACGATGTCGGCGCCGGCGCCGAGCCCGGCGAGCAGCCGCAGGATCGAGCCGTTGCCGTTCGCCTTCACCGCGTAGCAGATCCGGTGCCGCACCGCGGCGAAGGCCCGCTCGTAGGCGCGGAAGGCCGCCTCGATCGAGGCGCGGCTGTACACGTAGAGCGGGGTCCCGTGCTCCCGAGCCGCGGCCTCGAGGGACACCCCGTCGCAGTACAGCTCGCCCGCGGTCAGCTCGAAGCCCGGTCCGTTCAAGCCCGTGCTCCCCCTTCGCTCCCCTCCCCGCCGCGCCCTTCGTCCTCCCGCAGGAGACGGGCCACGACCCCGGCGAGCCCCACGACGCCCACCAGGTTCGGGAAGACCTGCAGCCCGTTCATCAGGTCGCCCCAGGCCCAGACGAGGTCCACCTTGCTCCAGGCGCCCAGGACGATGAGGCCGCAGTAGATCCAGCGGTACGGCACCACGACGCGCGGGCCGAGGATGTACTCGAGGCACACCTCGCCGTAGTAGGACCAGCCGATCAGCGTCGTGTAGCCGAACAGGAAGGCGCAGAACGCCACGACCCAGCCCCCCGCCACCGGGACCGCGTGATTGAAGGCCTCCGCCACGGCCGCGGTGGAGGTCAGGCCCGAGCGCCAGACGCCGGTCACCAGGATCGTCAGCGCGCTGATCGACGAGGTCAGGAAGGAGATGACGAACACCTCCATCACCGCGGCGTACCCCTGCTGCACGGGCCGGCGGCTCTTCGCCGTACCGTAGACGAACGCCGCGGTGCCGTAGCCGGCCTCGTTCGCGTACATGCCGCGCGCGAGGCCGTAGCGCATGGCCGTCATCATCGCGAGCCCGGCGACGCTCCCGAGCCCGGCGCGCAGCGAGAAGGCCTCGCGGAAGACCAGCGCGAACGTCTCGGGCAGCCGGTCCGCGTGGAGCACGATCACCAGCAGGCCGCCCGCGAGGTAGAGGATCACCTTGACCGGGGCCAGCTTCTCCGCGACCCGCCCGATCGACTTCACGCCGCCGATGATGACGAGCCAGGTCAGCACCGCGACCACCACCCCGGTCACCAGGGTATGCACGTGGAACTGGCTCTCCACCACGACCGCGATCGAGTTGGGCTGGGTGAACGGCGTGGTGGTGAGCGCGGCGATCCCGGCCACGAGCGCGTACAGCCAGCCGATCCGGCGCAGGCCGAGGCCGTCGCGCAGGTAGTGCATCGGCCCCGCCGAAAGCCGGTCGTTGCCGACCTGGCGGTACTGCACGCCGAGCACCGCCTCGGCGAACTTGATGGCGGTGGCGAAGAAGCCGTAGCACCAGATCCAGAAGAGCGCCCCGGGGCCGCCGGAGACGATGGCCGTCGCCACACCGGCGATGTTGCCGGTGCCGATCGACGCGGCCAGCGCCGTCATGAAGGCCTGGAAGGGGCTGAGCACCCCCTGTCCGTCGGCGGCGGCCCGCCGGAACGAGCGGACGGCCTGCCGGAAGTGCGCGACCTGGACGAAGCGGAAGCGCACGGTCAGGGCGATCCCGATCCCGAAGAGGAGAACGGCGAAGAGCGGGACCGGCGCCCCGGCGATCGTCCAGGGGCCCCACAGCAGGTCGGCGGCGCGGAGCACCGCCCGGGCCACGGCGCCGCCCACGGCAGCGATGACGTCCGGCTCTGCGCTCACCTGGCCTCCCTGGGTCGCGGCCGCCGCGCGCGGCCGCGCCATCATAGACCAGGCCTCGCGTCCCCGGCGTGCTACCCTTCCCGGCCTCCGGAGAGTGGCTCATGAAGCGCAGGGACTGGATGGCGGCAGCGGGCGGGGCGGCCGGGATGCTCGCGGCGGGACGTCGAGCGCAGGCGAGCCCGGCCGGGGCCGGGGCAGGCCCGTCGCTCGCGACCGAGGTGGTCCGGCTGCAGCTGCGGCACACCTGGACGACCACGATGTCCTCGAGCGCCTACCGCGACACGCTGCACGTCCGCTACACGAAGGACGGCGTCACCGGCATCGGCGAGGGCGCACCGATCGTGCGCTACCACGAGAACGCGGCGGACGCGCAGAAGGCCCTGGAAGCCGCCCGCGAGGTGATCCTGGCCGGCGACCCGTGGCGGCTCGAGACGCTCGAGGCCGAGGCCTTTCGCCGCCTCGAGAGCCAGTTCGCGGCACGCGCCGGGCTCGACATCGCGCTGCACGACTGGCTCGGCAAGCGCCTGAACGTGCCGCTGCACCGCCTGCTGGGCCTCGACCCGGCCGCCGCCCCGATCACCACCTTCTCGATCGGCATCGACACGCCCGAGATCACGCGCCAGAAGACGCGCGAGGCCGCTCCGTTCCCGGTGCTGAAGGTGAAGGTCGGCCTCGACAGCGACGAGGCCACGATCGAGGCCGTGCGCAGCGTGACCGGCAAGCCGCTGCGCGTGGACGCGAACGAGGGCTGGCAGGACAAGGAGACGGCCATCCGCAAGATCGAGTGGCTGGCCGGGCGGGGCGTCGAGCTGATCGAGCAGCCCCTGCCGGCCTCGCTCGTCGAGGAGGCGGCCTGGATCAAGCAGCGCTCGCCGATCCCCGTCTTCGCCGACGAGGCCTGCCTGCGCGCGAGCGCCATCCCCGGGCTCGCGCACGCCTACCACGGCGTCAACGTGAAGCTGGACAAGGCGGGCGGGATCCGCGAGGCCGTGCGCATGATCCACACCGCTCGCGCCTGCGGGCTCAAGGTGATGCTCGGCTGCATGATCTCGAGCTCCGCCAGCACCACGGCCGCGGCGCAGATCTCGCCGCTCGTCGACTACGCCGACCTCGACGGCCACCTGCTGATCGCGAACGACCCCTGGCAGGGCGTGTCGGTCGTCGACGGGCGGCTGGTGCTGCCCGATCGCCCCGGCCTCGGCCTGCTGCCACGGAAGGCCGGCGCGTAGCGAGGCCGTCGACGTCCCCGGCGCCTCACTTCACGTGCGCGAGGTAGCCGTCGGCCACGGCGCGCCCGTCGAGGCCCAGCAGGCGCGCGTACTCCTGCAGGAAGCCGCGCAGGTAGACGGGCGGCGGCAGCAGGGCGAAGCGGTCCTCCTCGATGTACTCGAGGAAGCGGACGCCGATCTTCGTCACCGTCGCGATGTGGCGCAGCGACAGCCCGCGCGCCTCCCGCAGCCGACGCAGCTCGGGGCCCGTCAGCTGCGCCGGCAGCGGCGCCGGGGCCACGGGCGCCGAGGGGAACGGC
>JBGASI010000008.1:0-23391 GCA_044229815.1 Vicinamibacteria bacterium
CGTCTGCGCCAGGCCCGACACCGGGAATAGGACCGCCAAGAACAAGGCGAGCAGCGGTATCGCCACCCGCATCCGTTGCTGGTTCATGAACCCTCCTGAGGTACCCACGAAAATACGCCAAACGTCAGGAAATGTGAAACAGACGAGGGGCGCGCGGGGGCTCGACGCCGCGGGTCGCCCGGGGCCACGGAGAGGCCCCGGGGGGGCGAGTCGGAGGGCGGCTTGTCGCCGCGCTTCAGCCGCGAGCGCGGGCGCGCAGCTGCCGGGCGATCCAGACGCTGCGGTGGACGGCGGTCAGCAGTCCGGCCGCGCCGATGAAGCCGGCCACGGCCAGCAGCACCGTGCCGGTCGGCTGGCCGAGCGCCGCCGAGAGCGCCCGGTCCGACAGGCTGGCCAGCGTGAGCAGCGCCAGCCGCTCTCCGCGCTGCATCAGGCCGCCGGTGCACTCGACGCCGAGCGACTCGCCCACCGCGCGCGCGTAGCTGACGAGCACGGAGCCGCCGAGGGCGAGGGTGGCCACGACCGCGCCGGCGGGGGTCGCGCGGAGCAGGAAAGCGAGGCCGAGGAAGAAGAACAGCTCGATGAAGCGGTCGAGCACCGCGTCCACGAACGCGCCGTAGGGCGAGGCCACGCCCTGGGCGCGTGCGATGCGGCCGTCGAGGATGTCGCAGACGCCCGAGAGCGCGAGTGCCCAGCCGGCGAGCTCGAGCTGTGCGAGCGCCAGCGCCAGCCCCGAGGCGCCTCCCAGCGCGAGACCCGCGAAGTTGTAGAAGTCGGCGGTCAGGCCGAGGCGGATCGAGAGCGTGGCGGCCGGGGCGACCAGCCAGAGGAACCAGTGCAGGACGAAATCGCCGAGGCCGCCGAGGAACTGCGCGTTCTTGCCGACGGCGTCGCGGTCGCGGCCGGGGCCACGCGCGGCGAACCAGGCCATCGAGAGGAAGAGCAGGCCGAGCACGGCGAGGAAGACGCCCAGGGACGCGGACAATGAGGCCTCCTAGGTGGTGGAGTCTTCGGTGAGCGGCCGGGCGCGCAGCAGCGAGCGGCCGGCCAGCGCGAGGCCCCCGGCGCCGAGCGGGATCACCTGCAGGAAGTGATAGGCGAGCGCGAACGCCAGCGCCGTCTCCTTCGGCACGCCACACTCCATGAGGGCGAGCGTCGCCCCCAGCTCGAGGGTCCCGAGGTTGGCGGGCGGGGCGAAGGGGACGACGAGGGCCAGGTTCACCGCCATCAGCACGAGCAGCGTCGCGCCGAACGGAACGTGGAGGTCGAAGGCCCGCAGCGTGAGGAAGACGACCAGGATCTCCAGCGCCCAGGCCGCCAGCGACGCGGCGAAGGAGCGGCCGAGCGCGCGCCGGTCACCGACCGCCGCCAGGCCCAGCCGGGCGCGCGCGAGGAAGCCGGCCACCGCGGAGCGCACGCGTCCGCCCCGGGCCCCGCCGCCGGGAGCCGCCTGGCCGGCCTTCGGGCGCAGGACGAAGACGAGGCTCGCCGCGACCGCGAAGACGGCCACGGCCAGCCAGATCGCCGAGTGCAGCCAGTTGGGCAGGTCGAAGATCAGCGGCAGCACGGCGATGCCGCAGAACATGCCCGCCGCGTTCACCAGCTGGTCGAGCAGGATCGAGCCGAGGATCGCCGCGCGCGGCAGTCCGGTGCGCCGGCCCAGCCACTCGGCGCGCGCGAGCTCGCCCGCCCTGGCGGGCACGACGATCGAGACCGCGAAGCCCATGACCATGGCCTTGAAGGCCTCGGTCCGCGAGACGAGCGGCGCCAGCGACTGCAGCAGCGCGCGCCAGCGCCCCGCCATCGCGTACACGGCGCCGAGGTTGACGATGGCGGCGAGGGTCACCCAGAGAGGGTCGGCCTCGCCCAGCACCGTCATCAGCCCGTGCCAGCCGACGTCGTGCAGCGCCCAGGTGCCGGCCACGGCCAGCAGGGCGAGGCCGCCCGCGCGCATCGCCAGCGGCGCCCTGCGGGCCGTCTCGATCGGGGGCGGCTCGCCCGTGCCGTCGTCCCGCGGCTCCACGACGCGGGACACCACGTCGGTCACCGCCGAGAGCGTGCGGCCGACTGTGGCCGGCGCAGGCCCGCTCGGGTCGAGCTGCAGGGCGCGTCCCTGCGCCGAGGACTCGTAGGCGCGCGCGATCACGCGCGCCACGTAGAGGGCCTCGTCGAGCGGGCCGGGAGAGGTGTCGCGCTGGCGCACGCGCCGGACGAAGTCCCTCATCAGGGGCGCGTACCACTCCGAGTGGGAGGAGTTCTTGCTCATGCCGTCGGCGAAGGAGATCTCCTCCGTCGTCGCGGCGCGGACGACGACGTGCTGGTCGTCGCCCACCAGCTCGCCGTGCTCGCCGACGAACTGGAAGCGGATCGCGCGCCGGCGCGCCGCCCAGGTCAGGCGCACCTCGGCCAGGCGGTCGCCGAAGTCGAGCACCACGAAAGCGGAGTCCTCGACGCCGTACCCCGCGTGGCACAGGTTGCGCACCGTCGCGTGGACGGCAGCCGGTTCGCCGAGCACCGAGCGGAGCTGATAGAGGATGTGCGCCCCGTGGTCGAACAGGATGCCGCCGCCCGCGAGCGCCGGGTCCGTGCGCCAGTCGGGGGACCAGTTCGGGTTGCCGGGATTGGCCTCGGTTCGCAGCACCTCGTACTCGACGAGGTGGATGCGCCCGAGGCGCGGCAGCAGCCGGGTCACGGCCTGCCACTGCGGGGAGTGGTGGTACTGGTGGCAGGGGACGAACACGCTGCCCGCCGCGCGCACCGCGGTCGCGATCGCCTCCGCGTCGGCGAGCGTGGCGGCGATCGGCTTCTCGCACAGCACGCCCACGCCGCGGGCCGCCGCCAGCTCCACCAGCGGGCGGTGCGTGAAGGGCGGCGTGCACACGTCGACGAAGTCGGGCGACTCCTTGGCCAGCAGCTCCTCGGCCTGCTCGTACCGCCGCGCGCCCGGGAGCAGCTCGGCGGCGGCGTCCAGGTTCGTCCTGGAGAGGTCGGCCACCGCGACGATCTCGACGTCCTCCAGCAGCCCGGCGTCGCCCGTCCACTGCGGCAGGTGGCCACGCAGGGCGATGTTGCCCGCCCCGAGCAGCGCGCCGCGCAGCCTCACCGCCAGCCCCCCTCCCGGGTCACCAGGGCGAACACCTCGTCCAGGATCCCGAGCGCGTTCGCGGCCGTCGCCTCGTCGATCGTGAGCGGCGGGTTCACGCGGAACGACGGGCTGTAGACCATCGAGACGAGGCCCCGCTTCAAGCACTCGCGGAACAGCCGCACGCAGACGTCCTTGGCGAGCGGCTCCTTGCTGACTCGGTCCTTGACCAGCTCGACGCCGATCAGCAGACCCTTGCCCCGCACGTCCCCGATGAACGGGTAGCGCTCCTGCATCTCGCGGAAGCGGGCGAGCATGAAGGCGCCCACCTTCTCGGCGTTCGCGACGAGGCCCTCCTCCTCGATCACGGACACGGCGGCGAGGATCGCCGCGCCCGCCATGGGGTTGCCGCCGTAGCTCGAACTCGAGCCCGACGGCGCCCCCCACGGCTTCGCCTGCGTGATGGCCTCCGTCGAGGCGAGGCCGGAGACCGGGAAGCCGTTGCCGAGCCCCTTGCCCATGGTGACGATGTCGGGCACGACGCCGAAGTGCTCGCAGCCGAACCAGCGGCCGGTGCGACCGAAGCCGCAGATCATCTCGTCGCTGACCAGCAGCGCGTCGTTTTCCTTCGCGATCTGCTTCACGGCCGGCATGAACTCGGGCGGCGGAACGACGTTGCCTGCCGTGCCCTGGATCGGCTCGATCAGGATCGCCGCCAGCGCGCCCGTCGTCGAGTTGCGGATCACCTTGCGCGTGAACTCGGCGCACTCGATCCCGCACGAGGGGTACTGCAGGGCGAGCGGGCAGCGGTAGCAGTTCGCGTAGGGCGCGTGGTACGCGCCCGGAAGCAGGGGGCCGAGCTGGTTCTTCGTGCCGTCCCCGATCAGGGACAGGGTGCCGGCGGTCTTGCCGTGAAAGCCGCCCCAGAAGGCGAGGAACTCGTACTTCTTCGTGTGCGACTTGGCCAGCCGCAGCGCCGCCTCCACCGCCTCGGTGCCGCCCGAGTACAGCTGGATCTTCGACAGGCCGGGCGGCGTGTGGGAGGCCACGCGGGAGAGGGCCTCGGCGCGACGCGCGGTGGTCAACGAGCCGACCGTGATCTCGTCGATCTGGTCCTTGAGGATCTGGCGGTAGCGCGGGTGGGAATGGCCGAGAGCGTTCACGCAGATCCCGGCGGCGATGTCGAGAAAGCGGTTGCCGTCCACGTCCTCCATCACACAGCCCTCTCCGCGTGCGGCGGCGAGCCCGGAGAGGGTGGAGATGGACTGGATGCCAGGGGCGAGGTGGGGCGCCTCGGCGGCGACGAGGGCGCGGCTCTTCGGGCCCGGAATCTCGGTGAGCAGGCGCGGCTGTTGTCCGGTCAATCGGTCCTCGCGAGTGGTATCAGGGGTTCGCGCCCTGCTCGTTCGCAGGATGAACGAGGCTCTCGGTGGGCACCAGGGGGCGCACGCCCCTAGGCTATCACCGCTTCGCCGCAGGCCGCGGTTTCGCTTGGTCCGTTTGGCGGCCTGACGTGCTCTTGCCCGTCCGGGCGATCGCCCTCCTGCTCGAGGTGGCCGCGACGAGGGGGCACGAAGGCGAAGGCCACGAAGCGGCCATGATGGGACAACGAGAGGCCGACGTCGACCGGGCGACCCCGGTGCGTTGCGACCGGAGGGCGCCCGGCGATCCGCAGCGCCCCCGCCTCGAGGCCGAGCATCGCGGCGATGGCGGCCTCGGCCAGGCGTCGGACCGAGTAACCCGGCTCGTCCGTCGCCGCCTGGACCGCCCAGACGGGTCGCCTCCCGGCCGCGCGGCCGGTCGTGGCCACGGCGTGCACCCAGGCGCCGGCGAGGCGCAGCTCGACCTCGTAGACCTCACCGTGGTGGACGACGCGGCCCGCGCTCGTACCCCCGGCTACGGGTAGCGGCGACAACTCGACCTCGAGCTCCCGGGGCGAGAAGACGGCGGTCGCGTCGAGCCGCTTGCGGGCCTTGTAGGCGCTCTCCTTGGCGGCCCACAGCGCCCAGTGAAGGCGCTGCCGATGCGGGCTGCGGGCGAGCGCCGCCCGCTCCGCTGCGCTGAACACGCGCTCCTCGAAGCGTGGGTGCAGGCCTTCGAGCCGCGCCTCGGCGTCCTCGAGGTCCACCACGTCGTTGCCGAGCGCCAGGTCCGCGCCGGCCGGGACCGGCCCGGGCGTCACGTCAGGCCCGGGCCTCGAAGTGCTCCCGCTCCATCTGCACGAGCTGGTCGAGCACCTGCAGCGCCAGGTCGCGCGACGCGCGCACCCCGCGCAGCTCGCTGCGCGGCTCGACGACGCGCAGCGCCATGCTGAAGGTGTCGCCGCGCGCCGGCACGGTCGAGTAGGTCTCCTGCGCGTCGCCGCGCAGGTACACGCAGAGCACGCGGCAGTCGCCGAGCTCGTGCACGAGCCGTCCGACACCCTGTGCCACCGACTCCGTGTCGACCCGGCCCGTGCGGCTGCGCCCGGCCTCGGGGAACAGCAGAACCACCTCGCCGCTGCGCATCAGACGGCGCAGCCGCTCGAGGACGCCGGCGACCGCCTGCCGCTCGCCGCCGCGCGGCACCGGCACGCACTTCATCACGTACGCCAGCGCGCGCCAGAGCCAGGAGCTCTCGACGCGCGCCTGCAGCGGGGCGTTCCAGGGCAGCCCGCGGTAGCGCAGGACGTGGCCGAGCGTCGAGCCGAGGCCCCAGGCGATGATGCAGGAGTCGACCATCGTCAGGTGGTTGGCGGCGATCAGCAGCGGCCGGCGGTCCTGCGCCAGCAGCCGCGCGTACTCGGCCCGGTGACGCCCGGCGTCGCGGACGCGCCAGCCGAAGCCGAAGCGCATCAGGGCCACCGCGAACGGCACCCAGAGCGGGGCCAGCAGCCGGCCGACGAGCCGCTGGAGGTCCGGCGTCTCGCGGTTCGTCGCCTCGCCGCCGGCGCCCTTCTCGGTCAGGCCCGGGGCGGCCAGCGTCGGCAGCCCCGGGGTCCGAGTGTCCGTCGCCACGGCTACGCTGCCGCCAGCTTGCCCTGGATCAGGCGCACGGCGTCGCCCACCGTCTCGACCTTGTCGGCGTCGGCGTCCGCGACCTCGATGCCGAACGAGTCCTCGAAGGCCAGCACCACGTCGACGAGCCGCGCCGAGTTCACCTTCAGGCCGGTGAGGATGTTGGTGTCGAGCGAGACGCTGGCGAGAGCCTCGGGGTTCTTCGCGTACGGCTTGAGGATGTCGACGACCTTCTGGAAGATCTGCTCTTCGGACATGTGTCTCATCTCCTGTTCAGGTGGGCCGGGCGTCGCGTTCGCGCGGACTAAGAGGCGCCCGTCCACTTCCGGTAGACGACGCAGGCGTTGACGTCGCCGAAGCCGAAGCTCGCCTTGACGATCGTCGTGAGCCCCGGCAGCGGCCGGAGCTGGTGGGGAATCGAAGCGTGGTGCGGCTCGATCCGCGGGTGCACGTCCTCGCAGTTGAGCGAGGCGTGGACGTAGCCGCCCCGCAGCATCTGGACGCAGGCGACCGACTCGATGGCACCCGCGGCGCCGAGCGCGTGGCCGATCAGCGACTTCGTCGACGTGATCGGCGGCAGGCGGCCCGGGCCGCGCTCGAGGGCGTCGGCCCAGGCCTGGACCTCGTTCGGGTCGGCGCCGGTGGCGGTGAGGTGGCCGTTGATCGCGTCCACCTCCTCTGGAGGGATGCCCGCCTCGGCGAGCGCGCCCACGATGCAGCGGCGCACGCTGTCCGGGTTGGGCGCGGTCATGCTGCCGCCGCCGCGGTGGCCGCCGCAGTTGAGCGCCCCGCCGAGCACCTCGGCGTGGATCCGCGCGCCGCGCGCGGTCGCCGACTCGAGGCTCTCGAGGTGCAGGACGCCGGCGCCCGAGCCGGGCACGAAGCCGCCCGCGCTCGCGCTCATCGGCCGGGAGGCCTTCTCGGGCTCGTCGTTGAAGTTCCGCGACAGCACCCGCATGCCGTCGAAGCCGGCCCAGATGTAGTGGCTGTCGCCCTCGCTGCCGCCGCACAGCATCCGCTCCGCGAGCCCCGCGCGAATCCGGTTGGCCCCCTCGATGATGGCCTCGGTGCCGGTGCTGCACGCGCTGCTGTTGGTCGTGACCTGGTTGCCCAGCGCGAGCAGGCCGCTGATCCGCGCCGAGACCCCGCTGCTCATCACCTGCTCGACGATCGTCGAGCCCAGGCGGCGCACCTTGCCGGCGTCGGTCATCGGCACGAGCCGCCCGCCGACGGTGTCGAGGCCGCCGATGCCGGTGCCGAGGATCGCGCCCGCCTCCCAGTAGACGCGCTCGTCGTTGCGGTCGGGCCTCGGGAAGCCGGCGTCCATCCAGGCGTCGACGGCCGCGATCGAGCCGAAGCGGTGGTTGGAGTTCATGGCCAGCAGCAGGTCGGAGTCGAAGTAGCGCTCGGCGACGGCGTCGGCGCCCTGCGGCACGCCCGCGACCGCGCAGCCGAAGCCGAGCTCGGCGAGCTTCGGCACGTGGCGCAGCCCCGAGCGCCCGGCGCGCAGGGCCTGGTCGAACGCGTCGAGGCCGACGCCGTTCGGGGCGACGACACCCATCCCGGTCACGACCACCCGTCGGCGCGTCATCGCGTTCCTCCCGTTGCGGCCGCCGTCTCGACGCCCATCCCGGCGAGCGTCGCCGTCGCGACCAGCGTCCCGTCGGCGAGCCGCATCTCGACCTCGGAGCGCAGCTTCATGCGACGGAAGAAGACCTTGCGTGCGTGGATCGTGACCGTGTCCCCCGGGCGCACGACACCCGAGAACTCCGCGCTCACGTCCGTGAACACCGTGAGCACCCGGCGCACGTCCTGCGGGCCACGCTCCTTCGCGACGATGTAGATGCCGAGCGCCACGACCCCGGTCTGCGCCATGGCCTCGATCAGCAGGACACCGGGCGTGATCGGGTTGCCGGGGAAGTGGCCGCGGTAGAAATCGGCCTCGGGCCGAAACGTGTAGCGCGAGACGATGTGGTCGTCGTCGACCTCGAGGATCTCGTCGACGAAGCGGAACGGTTCCTGCTGCGGCAGGAGCGCGAGGACGCCCGCCCCGTCGAGCGGCGCGAACGGCTCAGCCACCGTACATCCCCCCGTTCACGTGGACGACGCTGCCGGTGACGTAGGTCGCGGAGGTCGCGAGGAACGAGACCACCTCGGCCACTTCCTCCGGGCGACCCATGCGCCCGAGCGGGATGCGCTCGAGGATTCGCGCCCTCACGTCCTCCGGCAGCACGGCCGTCATCTCGGTGTCGATGAAGCCCGGCGCCACCGAGTTCACCAGGATGTCGCGGCCCTGCACCTCCTGCGCGAGCGAGCGCGTGAAGGCGTCGAGGCCGGCCTTGGCCATGGGGTCGGGGTTCTGGCCGGCGTTGCCGGTGTGGCCGACGACGCTCGAGACGTTCACGATGCGGCCGCCCGTGCGCAGCATGAAGCGGCGCAGCACGAGCTTCGTCAGGTACCAGGTGCCGCGCGCGAGCCCGGCCACCGCGTCGTAGTCCTCGAGCTTCATCGTGAAGATCGGGGCGTTCCTGTTGTAGCCGGCGTTGTTCACGAGCACGTCGACGCGGCCGGCCGTCTCCTGCAGCTGCTTCACGAGCGCCTCGACCTGCGCCGGGTCGCCGAGGTCGGCGCGCGCGACGAACGCGCCCTCGAGGCCCTCGGCCACCGCGCGCGCCGCGGCCTCGCTCGAGTTGTAGACGACGCCCACGCGGAAGCCCCTCTCCGCGAGCGCCGCGCAGACGGCCCGGCCGATGCCGGTCGCGCCGCCGGTGACGACGGCGACCTTTCGTTCGCTCGAGGTGGTCTCGCTCATCGCTCCATCCGCCCGCCGCGCGAGCGTTCCGAGGGGAAGGGGTAGTCGCGGTAGGCGATGTCCCGGAAGATCCCGACCTTCGCCCGCTTGATCGTGTAGATGACGTCGCCGTCGATCGCGACCGTCGCGTCGCCGATCGCGATCGCGGAGCCCGAGGCCGGCAGCTCCGAGTAGCGCACGACGTCGATCTCGTAGCGCATCAGCGCGTCGTGCGGCCGGATCTGCCCGGCGAACTCCACCTCGCCGCAGCCGAGCGCGCGGCCGGTGCCGAGCCCGCCCGCCCAGGCGCAGAAGAAGCCGATCAGCTGCCAGACGCCGTCGACGCCGAGGCAGCCCGGCTGCACCGGGTCGCCCAGGAAGTGGCACTGGAAGAACCAGTCGTCGACGCGGACGTCGCGCTCCGCGACGATCCGGCCCCGGTTGCGGTCGCGGCGGATCTGCGTGACGCGGTCGACCATCAGCATCGGCGGCAGGGGCAGCTTCGCCTCGAACGCCTCGGGCGCGCCCTCCACCAGCCGGCCGTGGGCGAAGGCGAGCAGCTCCTGGCGGTCGAAGCCCGAACGCTGGCGGAACTCGTCGTAGTTCATGCGTGCTTCCCGAAGCGCAGCAGGAAGCTCGACCAGGTGAGCCCGGCGCCGACGCCGGCGACCGCCACGTCGTCCTCGTCCCGCCAGTCGTCCCAGCGCATGCTCAGCACGCCGACGGACCCGGCGCCCGCGGTGTTGCCGTAGTCGCGCACGTTGGCGTGGTGCAGGTCGGCGGGGATCGCGCACAGCTCGCAGACCTTCTCCAGCATCAGCAGGTTGGCCTGGTGGCCGACGAAGTGCAGCCGCCGGCCCTCCTGCGCGTGGCGCTCGCGCAGGGCCTGGTAGCAGCGCACCGTCTTCTTGATGGCGAAGGTCTGCACCGTCCGCCCCTCCTGCAGGAAGTGGCCGGTGCGCGGGATCGTCACCTTGTCGTGGCCGGCGGGGCTCGACTCGAGCGTGCTGCCGAGGATGAGCGCGCGGCCCGGCTCGTGCGTCGAGAGGACCGCGGCCGAGGTGCCGTCGCCCCACAGCACGGCGGCGCTGCGGTCGGAGTAGTCGACCGTGCGCGTCACGCCCTCGGGAATCACGGACAGCACGAAGCGCGGCAGCTTCGCGGGCTCCATCATCGAGAGCAGGTTCATCGCGACGTGGAAGCTCGTGCAGGCCGAGTTCACGTCGAAGCAGGGGACCTCGAGGCCGAGCGCCGCCGCGATCGTGCAGGCGTCGGCGGGCGTCACCATGTCGGGCGCGGAGCTGCCCGAGATCACCATGCCGATCGCGCTCTTGTCGATCCCGGCGCGGGCGATCGCCATCTCGGCCGCGCGGCGGCCGGTCTCGGCGTTGCGGTAGAGCGACGCCTCCTGGGCCATGCGCGGGTCGCGGTTCTTCGTCTCGCGGATGTAGTCGAGCGGCAGCAGCGTGCGCCGCGCGCGGATGCCCACGCGCTCGAGGATCCACTCGTCGGTGGTGCCGATGTCGAGCTCCTCGAGGAAGCGGTTCGTGATCTCGACCTCGGAGTGGAAGTGGCCGAGCCCGTGCAGCCAGAGGCTCAATGCGACGCCCCCGAGACGTGCTCGCCGCCGTCCACGCGGATCACCTCGCCGTTGATCCACGCGGCCTCGGGCAGGCACAGCAGGTGGATGACGCGCGCGACGTCTTCGGGCGTCGTCAGCCGGCCGAACGGGTTTCTCCGGCGCGCCGCGGCCTTGAGGTGCGCGTTGCCGGGGATCAGGCGCAGCGCCGGGGTGTCCGTCACCCCGGCCTGGATCACGTTCGAGCGGATGCCGTAGGGCGCCATCTCCACGGCGATCGCGCGGCTGATCGACTCGAGCGCCACCTTGGCGGCAGCCACGGCCGCGTAGCCCTTCCAGGCGACCTCGTTGCCCTCGCTGGTCAGCCCGATCACGCGCGCGTCCTCGGCGAACAGGCCCCGACGGTGCAGCTCCTGCACCCAGCCGAGCAGGCTCGTGCCCATGGCGTGGATCGTCTGCTGCAGGTCCTCCTCCTCGATGAAGGCCTCCGAGGGGTACGAGGGAGCGCTCGTGAGAGCCGCCAGCGCGTCGTTGCCCTCGGCGAACAGCCGGTCGACGGTCTCGCCGAGCTTCACCTCGTCGAGGCCGAGGGCTGCCGCCAGGGCGGTGCGCGCCGTGTCCCCGCGCTTCGCCTCGGGAGCGACGAGCTTCAGGTTGCCGAAGGCAATCGAGTGGAGCACCAGGCGGATCTTGCCGCGCTCGCCGAGAGCCGGCGCCAGCTGGTCGAGGACGGCCGAGCGCCGCTCCCGGCTCAGGGCGTCGTCGTTGAATGCGAGCAGCGACACGCCGCGCTCGCGGATCGCATCGAACTCGGGCTGGATGCGCGGCATCGCCCCACGGCGGTCCCGGTGCACGAGGCACAGGTTCACGCCGTGCCGGGAGAGCTGGTGGGCGGTCGCCAGGCCGAAGCCGCTCGACCCGCCGAGAATCAAAGCCCAGGAACCTTCCGGCAACGCGACGGGCATCAAGAAGGACCTCTCAGGGACACGGAGGCGGACGGGGCAGGGACGCCGCTATCCCTTTGTTTGCAGCGACCTGCGGAGCCTAGCACTCGACTGGAGGACGAATTGTCACGATTGTGCAATATTCTCGGTGTGCGAGGGAAGGGCCGGGGGGCGCCCTGGACCTTCGGTGGCGCGTGCTAGCCTCCTCGAGGAATGGGGATGACGATTGAGCCCTGAACCCGCCGCAGGCGCCATCTACGCGAGGCGGGACGGGATCGTGCTGCGCCAGATCGCGGACGAGCACCTGCTCATCCCCATCCGCAAGGACGTGGCCTTGCTGCAGGCGATCTACACACTCGTGGGGATCGGTGCCCGCGTCTGGGAGCTGCTGGACGGCACGCGCAGCCTCGGCGAGATCCGCGCGGCGATCGTCGAGCGCTTCGCCGTCGGCGAGGAGGCAGCCTGGGCGGACCTGTGCGCGTTCGTGCGCCGGCTGGAGGAGAACGGGCTTGTCGAGCGGCGGTCCTGAACCGGGCGCCCGCCGGGTCGTGAGCGAGGCGGCCCAGGCGCGCCTCGACGCGCTGGGCCGCCGGGCGATCGAACGCCGCGTGCCGCTGACGGGGTCGCTCGCCATGACGCACCGCTGCCACCTGCGTTGCGTCCACTGCTATCTCGGCCCCGAGCGCTACGCGCCTCCCGAGGGCGGCGAGCTCGACACGGCCTTCTGGACGGGCGTCGTCGACCAGATCGCCGACGCCGGCTGCCTCAACCTGCTGATCACGGGAGGCGAGCCGCTCCTGCGCCCGGACTTCGCCGAGGTCTACGGCCACGCGGTGCGCCGCGGCATCCTCGTGAGCGTCTTCACGAACGGTACGCTCGTCGACCAGCGAGTCCTCGATCTCTTCGACGCGTTGCCGCCTCAGCTCGTCGAGATCACGCTCTACGGCGCGAGCGCCGAGGTCTACGAGCGCGTGACCGCCAGCCCCGGCTCGTTCGCGCGCTGCCTGCGGGGCGTCGACGCCCTGCTCGAGAGGGGGGTCCCCGTCGGCCTCAAGGCGATGATCCTCTCCGGCAACAGGCACGAGATCGGCCGGATGCGGGAGATGGCGCGGGAACGGGGCGTCGACTTCCGCCTGGACCCCGCGGTCTTCCCGTGCGGTTCGGGAGACCCGGAGCCGCTGGCGCACCGCATCCCCGCCGACGAGGCGATCGCCGTCGAGATGGAGGACGAGGCGCTGCTCGCCCGCACCGCCGAGTACTACGCGAGGATGCGCGGCCTGCCGGGCGAAGCACGCCTCTTCACCTGCCTGGCGGGCGTCACGGGCTTCCACATCGACCCGTCCGGCACGCTGCTTCCCTGTCTCATGGTCGCGACGCATGGCTTCGACCTGCGGCGGGGCTCGTTCCGCGAGGGCTGGGACTCGGTGCTCGCCCGCTTCCGGGAACAGGGGATTCCGCCCGGCTACGAGTGCCACACCTGCGACTTGCGCTTCCTCTGCGGCTCCTGCCCCGCGCAGTCCGGCCTCGAGACCGGCAGCCCCCACCGCAGGGCCGAGTACATGTGCCGGCTGGGGGAGGCGAGGCTCGCCGCCATCCAGCCGACGCTTGACAGCCGGGACGGGGTCGACCAACCTTGACCGGGATGGCTGCCGAGAAGGAGCCGTACGAGAAGCCCGACGTCGTGCCGATCGAGCTGAAGGCCGAAGAGGTGCTCGCCGTCGGCTGCAAGACCGTCGGTCGTACCGCCCGCGGCGCGCCCATCCCCCAGCCCGTCTGCGGCTTCGCCTCCGGCTGCAACGCGCGCGGCTCCTAGTCACCCCCCTTCGGTGCCGCGCCCCCTCGAGACGCCCCTGACGCTGTCGATTGGGGGGCTGAGCCTCGCCCTGACGACGAGCGAGGCGGGGATCGTCCCGCCCGACGACGATGTCTACCGGGCGTTCACCACGCCTCCCGGCGCGGCGAGCGCGGCCGGCGAACCCGTCGGCGTGCGCCTCGAGATCGAGGCGGCTCCGGTCTTCGAAGGAGAGGTCATCTTCCAGAGCAGCGCCTCCTGGGCGATCCGGGCGCGCGGCCGCGCGCGGAGCATCGTCGCGTGGGCCGAGGAGCCGCTCTACGCGGTCGACCTGCGACCCGGGACAGCGGAGGTCCTCGTGCGCTGCGGCCCCGGGTTGCTCGAGCCCGGCCCTCCGCGTTCGATCCGCTCCCCCGTGCACTACCCGCTCGACCAGATCCTCCTCATGTACCTGCTGGGCGAGCGGGGCGTGATCCTCCACGCGGCCGGCATGCTGGTGCGGGGCCTGGGTGTCGCCCTCGCCGGCGTCTCCGGGGCGGGCAAGACCACCTTCAGCCGGCTCACCGCCGGCCGGGCTGGCTGGCGGCCGCTCAGCGACGACCGCGTGATCGTCCGGGCAGACCGGAAACGAGCCGAGCTGTACGGCACCCCGTGGCCGGGCGAAGGACGGATCGCCGTCAACGAGACGGGCCCCCTCCAGGCCCTCCTGTTCCTGGAGCAGGGGACGACCGACGCCGTCCGGCGGCTGACGGCCCCGGAGGCGTTGACGCGCCTCGTCAAGACCGCTTCCATCCCTTGGTACGATGAGGCCTACGTGGGCGACGCCCTGGCCGCCTGCGGCCGGATCGTGGGGGACGTCCCGACGGCGGTCCTCACGTTCCGACCCGAGGTGGGGGCGGTCGAGGCCGTCGAGCGATGGCTGGACGCCGGGATCGGTTAGAGTCTCGTCCGGAAAGAGGCCTGTCGCGGCCGGGAAGCGGACGAGAGCCGGCCGAAGACGCGGCGTAGCAGCGGTTTGCGGAAGGCACGCGGATTGCTACCATGCCGAGGCACGACTGCGTGTGCGCCAGGCGGCGACGCGATCCGGTGCCGGCCCGCCGAGAGCGGGACGGCGTGATGCGGGGGAGGCCATGCAGGCAGGCGTCTTGACGCGGAGCATCCGGCGCCGCGCGCCGTGGAGTGTCGGGATCTGCCTGGCGCTGCTTGGCGTGGCGCTGCCGGCGGCCGGCCAGGTCGCGGCGGGGTACTCGGAGTACTACGTCCCCGGCGACGAAACGGTCATGCGCTACGTGTTCGACGACCTCGACGGCGCCGGCGCCAACTACGGGATGCACGCGGTCGTCGCGGTGACGGCCTGGTCCGCCCAGACGACGATCTACTACGACCACTGGGAAGACGGCTACGACTTCGACCCCGCCAACCCGTCGACCGCCGACGAGACCGTCGTGCTGGCGAACACGGGCGACCGGCGGGTCTTCGAGTCCGCCCGCATCCCCACGAACCCCAGGGGCACCGCCACCTACTACGACGGCGGCGACCGGATCTACGTGGCCGGCGGCACCGTCACGGTGACGCGCGCGAGCTGGATCGAGAACGTGGGCGTGGGCAACCAGTCGGCGGCGTGGGAGATCTTCCCCGTGAAGCCGCAGCTGACCACCTACGTCATCCCGTTCGGCGAGAACCTGGGCTTCGCGGACTTCACCCGGGTCTACGCCCTCGTCCAGGCCACGGCCAACGGCACCACGCTCAGCGTCGACCTCAACGGCGACGGGACTCCCGACGTCCTCGACCAGAACCGCGACGGGGACGTCGCCGACCCGGGCGACACCGCGACCGTGACGCTGCAGCGGGGCCAGACCTTCCTGCTCGACCGCGTCAGCGCCCACGTGGCCACGCTGGGCACGGGCGTCGTGATCCAGGGCAGCTCCACGCTGCAGGTCAAGTTCGTGGCGGGCAATCCCGGGTTGGCCTACTGCGCCCGGGGCCTGAGCGCGTTCCCTCGGGGCTTCTGGACGAAGGAGTACTACGCGCCGGTCGACCAGCCGACCGCCGGCGGGGGCAACACCGACTACTACCTCTACAACCCCCACGCCACGGCCCTCACGATCACCTGGGAGTCGCTGACGGCCACGAACACCTTCTCGATCCCTGCCGGCACCACGGTGTCGTTCCGGACGGCGACGGGCGGCGCGGTTCCCGTCGACTCGGGACTGTACTTCCGGGCCAGCGACGTCTTCTGGGGCGTCGGTATCGGCGACGCCGGGGCCAACGCCTACGAGTGGGGCTACAGCCTGCTGCCCTCGGGCTTCCTCTACGCCGAGCACTTTCTCGGCTGGGCCCCCGGTTCCTTCCCCGTCGACGCGACCGGAAACCCGGGCAGCCAGGCCAACGACGGCGTCTTCCTCACCGTCGCGCAGGACAACACCCGCGTCTTCGTGGACTTCAACAACGACGGCACGCCGGACCTGATCGACGCGAACCTGGACGGGACGCCGGAGTCCCCCTACGTCACGCTGAACCGCCTGCAGACGCAGTTCATCTACGACCCGACCGACGGCGACCTGTCGCAGGCGCACTTCTGGGCGACGGGCATGTTCACGATGGCCTACGGCGAGAACGCGGACACGGCGGACGCGGCGGCGCCGTCGCTCGACCTGGGCTACATCGCGATTCCCGGCACCGACTTCGTCTCGCTCGTCCTCACCGTCGACAAGTCGGTCAGCCCCGAGGTGGTGCCCACGGCCGCCGGGTCCGTCGCGACCTTCACGATCCGCGTCGCCAGCCAGAAGTACACGGTCGACGGCGTCAACGTCACCGACTACCTGCCCCCGGGCTGGGGTTACCAGGTCGGGGCCGACACCACGACGATCGTTCGCTCGGACCGGGCGACCGTCTCCGGCTCTGCCGCCGACCCCGCCGGGGCGGGCACGCTCACGACACTCGTCTGGTCGAGCGGCCAGCTCGGCGGCGACCTGGCGGAGAACCAGGAGATCACGATCACGTTCACTGCCCGCACGACGGCCGTGCTCGCCGCGGGGACGCTGAGCCGCAACCGGGTGCAGGCCGTCGGGACGCGCACGGTGACGGGCGCGACGCAGTTCTTCACGGCGACGGACTCCGTCTACGTCGCCTCCGGCGATCTGCAGATCACGAAGACCTCGACCGCCTCGAGCCCGCTCTACCCGGGCGACGCGTTTTCCTACACGGTCACGGTCACGGTCCCGGCGGGCGGCGCCACGCTCGCCGGGGTGTCGGTCTACGACGCGCTGCCGGCGGGTGTCTCGCTCGTGCCGGGGTCGACCACGCTGAGCCGCTCCGCCGTTGCCGACGCCTTCGCCACGGTGGCCTACACCAACAACAACGGCACCCGAAACTGGGGCGGGAACTGGGTCGAGACGAACGACAACAACAGCGCGACGAACGGCAACTTCCGGGTGACCGGAGGCGAGCTGCGGCTCACGAACCCGAACACGAATGTACGCAGCATCGCCCGCGCCGTCAGCACCACCGGTGCGACCAGCGCGCTGCTCAGCTTCAGCTACCGGACGAACGCCCAGGTCGACGCGGCGGACGTGCTCACCATCGAAGCGGGTACGGCCGGCACGGCCGGCGCCTTCACCCCGGTCGGCACGCTCACGGGGATCGCCGGGGTCGCGTCGGGCCGGGTGTCGTTCGACATCTCGGCCTACATCTCCGCGACGACGGCGATCCGCCTGACGATCCCCGCCGGAAGCTACAACAGCGGCACCACGGAGTACGTCTACATCGACAACCTGTCGGTCACCTACAACCTCGCCGTGGCCGGCGGCAACCCGCCCGACCTGCTGTCGGCGTCCTCGCTCTACGCGCTGGCCGGTGGCCAGTCCCTCTCGGTCGGCCTGAACGTGACGGTCGACGACCCGCTCGCGGCCGGCATCGTCTCGCTCACCAACACGGCCTCGACCACCTCGACGAACATCCCGATGCAGGTGAGCGCCTCGGTCACCGACGAGGTGACGAACCCGAGCGTCCTGAGCGCGAGCGCGGCCGGGCGCGTCTGGTACGACGCCGACGGCGGCGCCGACCAGGACATCGGAGAGCCCGGGATCGGCAACGTCGAGGTGACGATCAAGGACCGCTTCGGCACGCCGCTCGCCACGAGCCTCACGGACACGACCGGCCGCTTCCTGTTCTCGGGCCTCCCGGCGGGGACCGGGTACTACGTCGAGATCGTCGACGGGCTGCCGGCCGGCCTCGCCAAGACGTTCCCGACCTCGGTCGCGGGCAACAGGACCACCGCGTTCAGCCTGCTCGACGGACAGGCCTACTCGCAGGCCGACGTCGGCTTTCGGGCCGATGCCGCGGTCGGCAACGCGGCCTTCGGCGACCAGGCCTGGATCGACGCCGACGCGGACGGCGTGCGTGACGCCGGCGAGGTCGGCCTCGCCGGCGCGACCGTCACGCTCTACGTCGACTCGAACGGCAACGGCCGGTTCGACGACGGCACGGACGCCGCGCTCGCGGCGACGACCACGGCGCCGGACGGCAGCTATCTGTTCGTCCGCAACGTCACCGTCGGCACGACCCACTTCGTGATCGTCACGACGCCCGGCTCGCCATTGCCGTCCTACACGCCGACGACGGCGACCGTGTTCGCCTTCCCCGGCGTGACCGCCGGCGGCTCCTACCTGACTGCGGACTTCGGCTTCGCCTCGACGGGCCCGACCTACACGATCAGCGACCGTGTCTTCGTCGACGCCGACGGTGACGGCGTGCTGGACCTCGGCGAGACCGGCCTCGCCGGCGTCACGGTCGAGCTGCTCGACGCCAGCCTGAACGTCATCGCGACCACGGCCAGCGCCGCCGACGGCACGTTCACCTTCTCGGGCGTCACCGGGGGGGGCGCCGACTACACCGTGCGCCTGAGCGACGCGGCCAACGTGCTCGCCGACTTCTCCGGCACCACGAGCTACGCCCTGGCTCGCCGTCGTGCCGAGGACAACGTGGCGGCCTCGGTCGACCGCCGCGCCGCCCCGAGCTTCGGCTTCCGCGCCACGCGCTCCATCGGCGACACGGTCTGGAACGACCTCGACGGCGACGGCTTGCGCGACGCGGGCGAGCCGGGGATCGCGGGCACGGTCGTGAGCCTCTACCGCGACCTCGACGGCGACGGCGTCATCGACGCCGGCGAGCCGCTCGTCGGCAGCGTGACGACCGACGCCTCCGGCCAGTACCTGTTCTCGGGCCTGACGAACGGCGACTACATCGTCAGCGTGCCGACACCCGCCGGCTACGGCTTCACCGGCCCGGGCGCCGACAGCGACAGCGTGACCGCCGGCATCCAGAAGCGGGCCACGATGGCGGGCGGCAACGTCCTCGACGTGGTCTTCGGCTTCCGCGCTTCCGTCCAGAGGACGCTCTCCGGCATCGTCTGGAACGACGCCGACCGTGACGGGGTGCAGGACGTCGGCGAGGCGAGGCTGGCGGGCGTGACGATCGACATCCTCTCGGGCACGACGGTGATCGCCACGCTGACCAGCGACGCGGCCGGTGCCTACGCGGCAGTGGGCCTGAGCAACACCACCCACACCGTTCGCGTGACCGACACCGGCAGCGTGCTCATCGGCTACAGCCCCACCTTCGAGCGCACCGAGGGTACGGCCGGCCCGTTCAACTACCAGGAGACGGTCAATCTCGCGGCCGGGGACGTGACGAACGTCCACTTCGGCTACGCGCGCCCGACGCCCACCTACGCGGCCGTCGCCTACCTCACGGCCTTCGCGTCGGGCGGGTCGGTCGTCGTCGAGTGGCGCACCACGTTCGAGACCGGCACCGCGGGCTTCCACCTGCTGCGCCTCGACGCCGACACGCAGGCGTGGGTCCGCGTGGACGAGCGGCTGGTGCCGGGCCTGATCGTGCACCCCCGCGGCGGGACCTATCGGGTTCGTGACGCCTCGGCCGTGCCCGGCGTGCCCGCGCTCTACAAGCTCGTCGAGGTCGACGTGCGCGGCCGGGAGCGGGAGTACGGGCCCTACCCTGTCACTCCGGCCGCCGCCACTGCGGCGCGCGAGGAACGGCTGAGCGCGGCGATGGCCCGGGCGGACCGGGCGGGGCGCGCGTTCGATCGGGTGCCCTCGGTGCTGCCGCGCCCGCGCCCGGAGCTGGAACAGGCGCTCGCCAACGAGCGCTTCCTCAGCGCGAAGGGCCGACTGCTGCGCCGCGGGCTCGCCGCCAAGGTCACGACACGGGAGACGGGGGTCCATCACCTCTCCGGAGAGCGGCTGGCCATGATCCTGGGCCGGTCGCCGTCGTCGCTCGATCGGCTGCTTCGCGCGGGCCTCGTGTCGCTGACCAACCGCGGGCGGCAGGTCCCGTACCTGCCCGCGCCGGACCCGGCCGGCCTCTACTTCCACGCCGTGGCCGCCGAGAGCCCCTACACGCCCGACAACGTCTACCGGCTGTCGCTCGGCCGGGGCCTGCTGATGCCGGGCGAGCCGGCGGCGCAGGGCAACCTGATGGCGGACTCGTTCCTGGAGACGGTCCACCGCGAGGAGGATCGCTACCCGCTGCTGAGCTACTTCCAGGACCCGGCCGCCGACTTCTGGACCTGGAGCTACCTGTTCGCGGGCTACGGCGGCTACGACACGGAGACCGCCGCGGTCGCGGTCCCCAACCCGGCACCCGGCGCCGACGCGACCCTCGCGGTCCACCTCATGGGAGGCACCGCCGCGGACCACAGCGTGCGCGTGCTTCTCAACGGACACGTGCTGGGCGAGACCGCGTGGACGGGGATCGCGGTTCACGACGCCGACTTCTCCGTCGCGGCGAGCGATCTCGTCGAGGGCGTGAACACGGTCGAGGTGAAGGCCCTGCTCGGCCCCGGCGGCGCCGAGAGCATCGTCTTCCTCGACTCCTTCGACCTCGGCTACCGGCGCCTCTACCGGGCCGACTCGGACGCCCTCGCCTTCGGCGTGCCGGACGGCGCGAGCGTCGTCGTGAGCGGCTTCAGCTCGAGCTCCCTCGTGGTCCTCGACGTCACCGATCCCGCCCACCCCGTGGCGCCCGTAGGCTACGGCGTGGCCAGCGCGGGCGACGGCGGCTTCGCGCTGCACCTGGCCGCCCCGGCCGGCGCCGGGGACCGCCGGTACGAGGCGGTGGGCGCCGCGCGCGCCCGGCTGCCGCGGGAGCTTGCCGCCTGGAGCGAGTCCGGCGTGCGGCGCCGCAGGAACGACGCCGCGTACGTCCTCGTGGCGCCCGACACGCTGGCCGAGGCCGCGCGGTCGCTGGCCGACTACCGCAGCGCACAGGGCCTGCCGACCCGCGTCGTGGACCTGGAGTCGATCTTCGACGAGTTCAACGACGGCCTCGCCGAGCCGGTCGCCCTGCAGCGCTTCTTCCGCTTCGCCGCCACGCACGGGCCGACGCCGCTGCGCTACGCGACGCTCGTCGGGCGCGGGACCTGGGACCCGCTCGATCACTCCGGTGTCGGCGACAACCTCGTGCCGACGGCCCTGGTCGGGACGCCCAACGGCCTGGTCGCCTCGGACACGGCGCTCGCCGACATCAGCGGCGACGACGGCCTGCCGGAGCTCGCCATCGGGCGGCTGCCGGTCGTCAGCGCCCAGCAGCTGCGCGACTACCTGGCCAAGATCGAGGCCTTCGAGGCGGGCGCGCCCGGGCCGTGGCGGCAGCACGTGCTGCTGGCGGCCGACGACCCCGACGCCGGCGGCGACTTCCCGTCCGACAGCGACCGGATCGCCGCCACGCTGCCCTCCGGCCACACCACGGAGAAGGTCTACCTGCCGGCCGCCACGCCGGCCGCGGGCCACCAGGCGATCCTCGACGCCGTCAACGGCGGCGCCGCGCTGTTCAACTACGTCGGCCACGGCTCGCCCGAGCGGCTCGCCGAGGAAGGCCTGTTCGCGAGCACGGACGTTCCCGCGCTCGGGAACGCCGAGCGGCTCACGCTGTTCGTGGCGCTGACCTGCTCGGCGGGCGACTTCGCGACGCCGGGCGCGCCGTCGCTCGGCGAGGCGATGCTGCTCGCGACGGGCGGGGGCGCGCACGCCGTCTGGGCGCCCTCGGGCCTCTCGTTCAACGCCTTCTCGGTGGCGATGGGAGAGGCCCTGTTCCGCGCGCTGTTCGTGAACGGCCAGCGACGGGTGGGCGACGCCGCGATCGCCGGCCTTTCCGGCATCGCCGGGCCCGACGCCCCGCCGATGCGCCGCATGTACAACCTGCTCGGGGAACCGGTCAGCCGGCTGCCGGAGTAGGCGACAGGCGAGGTCCGCTTGGTGCAGGCGTCCCGAGGCGCGCCGACGGCGGCGATCGTGTTGCGGGCATCGCTCGCGGCCGGGTCGGCAGCCCGCCTGGGCGCGACCGGTCACAGCATGACCCCCTTCGTTCGCGCGGGTGACGTCCTCACGCTCGAGCCGCTGCGCGGCCGGCGCCCGCGCCTCGGCGACGTCGTGGCGGCCGCCTCCGCGGACGGCCGGCTTCTCGTGCACCGCCTCGTGGGCTGGCGGCGGGACGAGGCCCTGACGCGCGGCGACATCGCCGAGCGGGCCGATCCCCCCGTGCCCGTCGAAGCGCTCCTCGGTGTCGTCACCCGCGTCGAGCGTGGCCAACGCCGCGTGCGACTCGGGCTCGGCCGCGAGCGCCTGGCGATCGCGCTCGCGTCCCGCTCCGGCCTGCTGCGGGCCCTGGCCCGCCTGCGCGAGCGCCTGCGGGCGCCGGCGCGGGGCTGAGCCGTGGCCTGGAAGCTCGTGCTCACGGAGCAGGGCCGGCGGCAGGACTGGCCGCTCAAGGGCCGGCTCGTCAGCGTCGGCCGCGAGCGTTCCAACGGCATCGTGCTCGACGACGGCCGCGCGTCCGTCTCGCGCTTCCACGCCCGGCTCGAGTCCGACGGCCGCCAGTGGCGGGTGATCGACACCTGGTCGACCAACCGCGTGCGCGTCAACGGCGAGCTGCTCCAGCCCGACGTAGCCGGCGCCCGCGTGCTCGACGACGGCGACACGCTGCAGATCGGCAGCTTCAAGCTCGGCGTCGTCCGCGAGGAGAGCGAGCGGCTCGTCTTCGAGAGCGAGCCCGTTCCGGCCGCCGACGCGCGCCAGCTGCGCTCCGCGGTCGGCAGCCTGGCGGACCTTTCGGACCTGATCGCCGCCCCGGCCCGGCTGCCCAGGGAAGCCGAGGAGGCGATCGAGCGCGCGAAGCGCGTGCTCTCGGTGGTCACGACGCTGGGCCAGCGGGTGGCCGCCCTCACGCCGATCGACGAGATCATCGACACCGTCGTCGACCTCGTGTTCGAGACGACGCCCGCCGAGCACGCGGCGCTCCTGCTTTGGGACGAGGACGTGGCGCGCCTCGTGCCCAAGCGGATGCGCAGCCGCGACAGAGCGGACGCCTCCCTGATGCGGGTCTCCGAGAGCCTGGTGCAGCGCGCCTTCGCCGAGCGGGTCGTCGTCCAGATGGAGCCCGGCGGCTCGCCCAGCGCCTCGATGCACGACCTGCGCCTGCGCTCGGCGGTCGCGGTGCCTCTCAGCGACGACACGAAGGCCGTCGGCGTGATCTACGCCGACACCTCCCTGCACTCGCGGGCCTTCGATGCCTTCGGCGTCTCGCTGCTCTCGGCCCTGGCGAACCACGCCGCGATCGCCCTCGAGCAGGCGCGGCTGCTGCGCCGGGTGCGGCAGGAGGAGCGCTCGCGGCTGAAGCTGGAGCAGTACTTCGCGCGGCCGGTGGTCGACCGGATCCTGGCCTCGGAGCAGACCTCCTCGGGCTTCGGCATGCGCGCCGAGGAGGCCGAGGTCACGGTGCTCTTCTGCGACATGGCCGGCTTCACCTCCAGGACCGAGGACATGCGGCCGCACGAGGTGCTGGTGCTGCTGAACCGCTGCTTCAGCCACCTGACGGAGGTGGTGTTCCAGCACGAGGGGACGCTCGACAAGTACATCGGCGACTGCATCATGGCCGTGTTCGGGGCGCCCTACGCCCAGCCCGACCACGCCGTCCGGGCCGCCTGCGCCGCGCTCGGGATGCGCGAGGCCATCCGGAAGATGAACGAAGGCCAGCCCGAGGCGGCCCGGATCGAGTTCCGGATCGGGATCCACTCGGGTCGCGTCGTGGCGGGCGACGTCGGCCACGTCACCCGCCGCGACTGGACGGTCCTCGGCTCGACCGTCAACCTGGCGGCGCGCATGGAGTCCTCGGTCGCGCAGCGGGGCCAGAT
>JBGASI010000372.1:0-9487 GCA_044229815.1 Vicinamibacteria bacterium
GTAGCGCTTGCGCAGGGGCGGGCAGGCCGAGCCCTGCTCCGCGGGCAGGTCGATCGCCACGGAACCGCGCAGGCGTCCCGCCTCGGCCGTCAGCTCGAGCTGCACGGAGCTCGCGCTCGCGCCGCCCTCGTAGCGACAGCTCTGCCCCGGCCAGTCGTTCGTGAGCCTGGCCCAGCCCTCCCAGTGACCGGCCGCGGCGACGGGCTCCGTCGCCGCGCCAGGCTCGGCGGCAGGCACCTGCGCGCCCCCCCCGCGCGCGACGGGCGGAGCGGCGAGCAGCAGGGCGAGCAGCAGGGCGAGCGGGTGTCGTGCGCGGGAGGGCATGAAGGCGGGGCCGAGCGCAGATGCTATCACGCGAGCCTCGTCCTGGCCGCGTCGATGCGCGCGTTGTTGTCCTCGTACGAGAGCGCCGCCCCGGATCCCGCCGGCGGATAGACGTGGCCCCGGTACGCCGGGTAGGCCTCGGTGCGCAGGTGCGCCAGCATGTGGTGGCCCCGCCGTGTCGCCCGCTCGTGGCGCAGCGCCGTCACGTCGATCGGCGCCGTCACGATGCGCTCTCCGGGCCCGGGCGAGGCCTGGGCGAGGATCCGGCCGTCGAAGTCGACCACCATGCTGCCGCCGGGCCACGAGTACGGCGGGTAGTGCCGCAGCTGCGCGCCCTGGTTCGCCGCCACCACGAACGCGACGTTCTCGAGCGCTCGCGCCCGGTTCACCACGGTCCACCAGTCCATGGGAGCGGTGGCGCCCCACGGGTCCATGTAGGCCGAGACGCGCACGAGCACCTCGGCCCCGTTCATCGCGAGCTGGCGCGGCACCTCGGGGAACACCCAGTCGTAGCAGATCGCGCAGCCGATGCGGCCGATCTCGGTGTCGGCCACCGGGAACAGCGGCTCGTCGTAGCCGGGCAGGTCGTGGGGGCTGGCGTGGACCTCGTAGGGGATCCACGGGTTCACCTTGCGGTACTTGTAGAGGATCCCGGCGGGACCGATCAGGCAGGTCGCGTTGAAGACGACGTCGGGCCAGCGCGGGTCGCTCTCGAGCAGCGTGCCGCTCTGGATGTAGACGCCGTGCTGCTTCGCCTTCGCCTGCAGCCGGTCGGTGTGCTCGTTGGGGATCGGGATCGCGAGCTTCGACAGCAGCTCCGCGACCGTGGAGTAGACGGGCGCCGCGTGCGCGAACTCCGGGAACACGACGAGCCGCACGGGCAGGAACGGCGCGGCGCCCGCCAGCGCCGAGTCGACCAGCGACAGCATGCGGTCGGTGTTGGCCTTCATCTCGGCCCGCCCGACCGGGTTCGGCAGGTCGGTCTGGCAGGCCGCGGCGGCGTAGCGGATCAGGGTCACTTCCCGCTTTCGGCGGCGGCGGCGGCGGCGTAGAGCTCGATCGGGGCGAGCGGGTTGAGGACGCGGCGGGTGTTCCAGGCCTGCGCCGCCCGGAAGGCCGCACGGACGCGGGCCGGGACGTCCTTCTCGACATAGGGGTACTGGCCCATGCCGTGATACGGGAGCGGCGTCACGACGTCCGGGCTCGCCGAGTTGATGTCCATCTCCTTGCTGAAGCCGTCGCCGTGGAGCAGGAAGGTGCGCACGAATCCCGGCTTCGGCGCCCCGGGGACGGCGGCGGCGAAGGCGAGCGCCACCTCGTCGCCCGGCTTGGAGACGACGAAGCGGTCGTCCGTGGCCGCCAGCAGGGCCCGCACGTCGCCCGTGCGCGTGTAGCGCCCCGGCGCCGTCTTCCAGGGCGACAGCAGCGAGACGCGCGAGTAGTCGAAGGCCCACGGCTCGCGGCCGTCCGGACTGGCGGCGGCCGAGAAGCCGCGCTCGGAGAGATCGGCGCGCAGCGGGAGAAACGCCCTCGGCTCGAGGACGACGTCCGGCGCGGGCACCAGCGCTTCGGCCTGGTCCCAGTAGACCCGCATCGTCGTCACCACCCGCACGCGCCGCGACGGGCCGAGCCTGCCGGCGAGGTCCACCACCACGGTCTGCGGGCGGCCCACGGGGACGCCCACCTGCGCGACGACCGTGCGCCAGGAACCGTCCTCCTGCTCCGCCTCGAGCCGCGGGGCCTCGAGCGCCAGCCCCGCCTGGTGGGCGGCCACGTTGTCGCTCGAGAAGGCGTAGTCGGTCCAGCCGGTCAGCAGCAGCAGCGTGTGGTCCGGCGACAGCCCGCCCAGGTCGAGCGTCAGCGCGTGGCGCTTCGCGTAGCCTCGGACCCGCTCGAGCGGCAGGTCGTCGACGAAGGCGCGGTCGAGACGAGCCAGGCGCGCGCTGACGTCGCGGCCTTCGTGGTCGCTCGCCCGAAGCGGACGCGAATCGCGCCCCGCGAAGAGCCGGAAGGGCTTCGGCGGGTCCGTCATCCCCTCGTCCGGGTAGACGACCACGTCGGCCGGGTGGTCGACGGCGACGAGCCGCAGCCGGTCGAGGTAGAGCACCTCTTCGAGCTCGTTCGTGACGCGCAGCTCGTAGCGCCCGTCCTTCGGCTGCAGGAGGCCCGGGGCGATCCTCACGTACTCGACCGGGTCGGGTGTGTTGCGCACACCGGGGGCCTCGTAGTAGCCCATCTCCCCGCCGCCGAGGAAGTCGCTGACGAACTCGAAGCGCTCGCCGTTCCAGGCGTACAGGTACGGGCACGAGGAAGGCTTGCGGTCGAGCTCGTTGACCACGAGCGCCGCGCGGCCGGGTTCCCCGGGGCCCCCGAGCTCGGTCTCGGTCTGCACGATCCCGGAGACCCAGATCACGCGCACCGCGTCCGGCGCGCTGCGGGCCCCGAGGCCGAAGACGACGTCGGCCGGGGCGGCCATCGGCACGGAGGCGGAGGTCTCGATCTTCTGGCGCAGGCTGCCGGCGCGGATGTCCACCTTCACGCCCACCGCTCCCCGGTTGCTGACCCGGCCGGCGAGCTGCAGCGCGAAGGCGCGGTTGTGGTTGCCGCCGTCGTTGCGCAGCAGGGCGAGGCGCCCCGGCGTCGCGACGAGCGCGTCCTCGTCCCCGTCGCCGTCGAGGTCGGCCGTGACGTCGGCCCAGGACGCGCCGAGGTTGCGCAGCAGGCGCGGACCCTTCGCGGTCACGAGCAGCAGGTCGAGCAGGCCGTCGTTGTCGTAGTCGACGAACTGCGCCCCGAGCGCCCCCGACGCGGCCGGGGGCGCCGCCGCCGTCCGGAACGCCCCGCGCCCGTCGCTCAGCGCCAGCCAGCCGCTCGCCTTGCCGCCGAGGAAGAAGTCGGTGAAGCCGTCCTTGTTGACGTCGCCCGCCGCGGCGCTGAGGAAGGGCCCCGGCGCCGCCAGCCCGAGCTCGGCCGCCATGTCGAGGAAGCTGCCGTCGCGCATGTTCTTGAACAGCGCCGGCGCGTCCTCGCGCAGCAGGAACAGGTCGACGTCGCGCCGGTTGTCGAAGTCGGTCGCGATCACCGCGAGCGCGCGGCCGGGGCCGCCCAGGCGGGCCGTCGCCGTGATGTCGGTGAAGGCGCCGCTGCCGTCGTTGCGCAGTAGCAGGCCGGGCGCCGGCGCGAAGCCGCCGGGGAGGGCGGCGGGCCGGCCGGCGGGGGTGGCGACAGGGTCGGCCAGGCCGGCGACGAAGACGTCGAGATCGCCGTCGTGATCGATGTCCACGAACGCGGCGCTCGCGGCCAGGTACGGGTAGGGCGGGAACCCGGCCGCCGCCGTCGTGTCCTTGAAGCGGCCCTCCGCCTCGGCGTGGAAGAGCGCGAGCCCGGCGGGCCCGAGCACGAGCAGGTCCGCGCGGCCGTCGTTGTCGTAGTCGCCCGCCACGACGGCCGTCGCCGGCACGCCGGCGAGGCCGAGCTTCTGCGTAACGTCGCTGAAGGAGCCCTTGTCGTTGCGCAGCACGCGCAGCGACGGCAGCCCGGCGCTGATCGCGTCCGTCTGCCCGTCGCCGTCGACGTCGGCGAGGACGAGCGTGGCGCGCGGCAGGGCCCGGCGCGCGGCCTCCGGCGGCAGGCTCGTCCCGAGCGTCGGAGCGGGGGCCCCGGGCGCGGCGCCGGCCGGCAGCTCGCGCTCGACGAGCCGGACCTCCGGGGTGCGGGCGTCGACGGCCTCGGCCTCGGCGCCCGTCGAGGCGACCGCCTCGGCGTACTTCCCCTGCTCCATGTAGGTCGAGCCGAGCGCGCTCTTGTACGCGCTGTCGCGCAGCTTCTGGAAGCGCTGCATCGCGACGAGGCCCTCCTCGCGCTGGCCGGCGCGGGTGAGCGCCACGCCGAGGTTGTAGGCGGCGCTGACGTTGTACGGCTCCGCCTCGGCCGCGGTGCGGAAGGCCTGCGCCGCCTCGGCGTACTGGCGGGTCTGCAGGTAGACCTGGCCGAGCGTCACGTTCGCGCCCAGGTCCTTCGGGTCCTTCGCGAGCACCTTCTGCACGTAGGGCACGGCCTCCTCGGCGCGGCCCTCGGTGCGGGCGATGATCGCGAGGACGTAGCTGGCGTGCAGCGAGCCGGGGTCGGCGGCGAGCGCCGCCTCGGCCGCGGCGCGGGCGGACGGGATGTCCGGCACGTAGAGGTAGGCGATCGCCAGGTTCACCCGCGCCGCCGGCAGCGCGGGGTCCAGGCCCACGGCGCGCTTGAAGCTCTCGGCCGCCTCGACGAAGCGGAACTGCTCGAGCTGCGCCACGCCGAGGTTGTTCTCGCGCCAGGCCGCCTCGCGGGCCGCCCCGGCCACGGGGGCCGCGGGCGGGATCGGGGCCTGGGCGCGCGCGACGGCGAGGAACAGGCCGGCGAGGCCGGCCGTGACGAGGCAGACGACCAGTGACAGGCGGCGCAATCTCATGGACCCATTCTTTCCGGGAGCCGGCCCCGACTCAAGGCTCGAGGCGCGTCCCCTTCGGCGGCAGCGGCCGGGCGGCCAGCAGGCCCCGACCCTCCTGGACGAAGGCCACCTGGTTCGCGACCACCGGCCCGGTGCGGTCGACCTGCCCGCTCGGCCAGGCGACCTCGATCGACTCCACCCGCTGGCTCGACCCGAGCCCGAACGTGAGCGCGACGTCGCCTTGCGAGCAGTAGCTCGAGCCGGTGTGCGCGAGCTGCCAGCGCTTCGCGCCGTTCGCGAGCGCGATCGTGACCCGCGCGCCGATGCCGTCGCGGTTCGACTTCGTGCCGAGGAGCTTCACGCGCAGGAAGCGGCTGCGGTTGCCGCCGTCGTTGCGGTAGAGCCGGGCCGGCCCGTTGTTCGTGCTCACGAAGACGTCGAGGTCGCCGTCGTTGTCGAAGTCGCCGGCGGCCGCCCCGCGCGCGACGATCGGCGCCTGCAGCGCCGGGCCGAGCCGCGGGGTGACCGGCTCGAAGCGACGCTCGCCCAGGTTGCGGAAGACGTGGGGCGGCTGCGCGTGCGTCACCCGGGGCTGCACCGCGTTGATGTCGTCGGCCACGTGGCCGTTGCCGGCGAAGATGTCGAGGCGGCCGTCGAGGTCGTAGTCGAAGAAGAAGATGCCGAAGGCCAGCGTCAGCATGCTGGCGCGGCCGACGCTCGAGGCCGGGGCCTCGTCGACGAACAGCCCGTTGCCCTCGTTGTGGTAGAGGCCGATCATCTCGTTCGAGAAGTTCGCGATCAGCAGGCTGGGCCGCCCCGTCTCCGAGTAGTCCCCGGCGTCCACACCCATGCCGGCCCGCGCCACGCCGGTCTCGCCGAAGGCGATCCCGGCCGTGGTGCCGACGTCGCTGAACGAGCCGTTGCGGTTGTTGTGGTAGAGCTTGTTCGGCTGGGTGTCGTTGGCCAGCACGAAGTCCGGCCAGCCGTCGCCGTCGTAGTCGATCTGCGCCACGCCGAGCGCCTTCGAGCTGGGATCCCACAGGCCCGCCTTGCGCGTCGCGTCCTCGAAGGTCCCGTCGCCGCGGTTGCGGAACAGGGTCGGGCTCTCGCCCTTGTAGGACTCGGGCGTGCAGTAGGACTTCGTCTTGCCGTCGAGCGTGCAGAAGAGGTCCTTCTCGATCGTCCACGTCACGTAGTTCGCGACGATCAGGTCGAGCTTCCCGTCGCGGTCGTAGTCGAAGAACATGGCGCTCGTGCCGAAGGTGCCCGGGCCCTTCGTGCCGCTCTTCGCCGTCACGTCGGCGAAGGTGCCGTTTCCCTGGTTCCGGAACAGGCGGTTGCCGCCGACGGCCGTGACGTAAAGGTCCACGAAGCCGTCGTTGTCGTAGTCTGCGGCGCTCGTGCCGATCGCGAACATCTCGAGCGCGAGGCCGGCGGCCTTCGTGACGTCGCTGAACGTGCCGTCGCGATTGTTGCGGTAGAGGGCCGAGTAGCTCGGCGCCCCGGAGGGCCGGCCCGGCCAGCGCGTCCCGTTGGCGTAGAACACGTCGAGCCAGCCGTCGTTGTCGAAGTCGAACAGGGCCAGGCCCGAGCCCATGGTCTCCGGCAGGTACTTCTTGCCGAAGGCCCCCGAGGTGTGGCGGAAGCCCAGGCGGGCGGCCGCGGTGCCGTCGGCGAACTGGACCGGCTCGCCGCCGACCTGCGGCTCCGCCGGCCCGGGCAGCAGCGCCGCCGGGAGCACCAGCGCGAGGGCGACGGCCAGCAGCCGGCGGGGGCTCAACGCGTCCCCCCGACGGCGCCGCCGGCCGCGGGTCTCGCGACCGGGCCTCCCGCGCGGGGCGCCCTGGCCGCGTATCCGGGCGCGGCCGGGCTCGGGCCGCGGTCGAGGAAGGAGCCGTGCTCGTGCACCGCCTGTCGCTCGTTGTTGTCGTCGGGGTGCAGCTGGCGGTAGGGACCGGTGATCGTCTGGGCCGACTCGTCGGCCTTGAAGCGCCGGTACAGCGCCTCGTGCTTCTTCGCCATCTCGCTGTCTCCGACCCCCTGGTAGCTGAGCATCAGATTGTAGTGTGCCTGCAGGTCCTCGGGATCGATCGCGAGGACCCGCTTCAGCTCCTCGATCGCCTCCGGGTAGCGTCGCTTCAGGAACAGCAGGCGGCCGATCTGGTTGCGCACCACGCGGTCGCGCGGGTAGAGCGCCGCGGCCTTGCGCAGGTGAGGCAGCGCCTCGTCGTAGCGGCCGGACTGCTTGAGCGCGGTGCCGAGGAAGAAGTGCGTCTTGGCGAGGCCCGGGTCCAGCTCGAGCGCCTTGCGCACCGCCTGCTCGGCGCCGGCCAGGTTGCCCTCGGTCAGGCGAGCGCGGCCGACGTTCACCCAGCCGTCGGCATAGCCGGGCTCCATCCGCGTCACCGCGAGGAAGGCGGCCTCCGCGCCCTTGATGTCGCCCTGCATCAGCAGCCCGATGCCGTAGTCGTTCCAGCGCTCGCGCACCGAGGCATCCTGCAGCGGCGCCGTGCGCGGCGGCGGCGCCCCGCTCGGCAGCACGCGCAGCTGCGCGCTCGCCTCGGCCATCACGGTGATCGGGATGTCGGGGATCGCCTTCGTCTTCCCGGAGACGCGCGAGGTGTCGCCGCTGAAGAGCCAGCGGCCGTCGTCGTGGTCCTTCGTGACGGAGTAGTCGCGGTGCGCGGGGTCGCGCACGCCGGCGAAGGCCCACTGCGTGTTCCACCAGGCGAACTTGCGGTAGTTCAGCTTCGCCTTGACCGTGATGCGATCGCCGCAGTCTTCGGGGATGCGCAGGCGGTAGTGGACGGTGTCGGCCGAGCCGGGAGCGATCAGCCGGACGTAGGCCACCGAGCGCGTGGACCAGGCGTTGCGCTTGTTGATCGGGTTGCCACGGCCGTCGAGCTGCAGGCTTCGGTAGAAGTGGGCGCCCGGCTCGACCGGCCCCTTGCCGCCGTCCTCCACCAGGCCGGAGTGGAAGATCTTCCTGCCGAGGGAGTCCACGACCTCGAGCTCGACCCACACGTCGAAGGCGTCGACGGTCCCGCCCGGGAAGAAATGGCCGACCTTGCGCGTGCGCACGACGACGTCGAGGCGGGCGGAGTCGCCGCGCCGCAGCGCCGCGTCCACCTTGTCGAGCGGCGCGATGACCTCGGCGGCCGCGCGCAGCTCGGCCGGCGCGACGCCGAGGGCCATCGACTCCTCGCCCTGGGCAAAGCTCGAGCTGAGCCTCGGCTCCGGGCCGGGAGCGCCCCGGCCGGCCCCAGCCGCGACACCCTCGCGACACCCTCGCCGGGCACGATCCCGAACACGTCGACCGTGACGACGCCGGAGCGCAGGAAGGCCTGCGTCACCTCCAGCTGGTCCGCGTCGCGGTTGACGAAGGGCAGCGCGGTGTTCGCCGCCGGGAAGCGGTGCGAGTGCACCTTGCCGTCGCGGGCAGCGGGGTCCTGCGAGGGTACGAGCGGCATGTGGCAGTCGGCGCAGCCCTGCGGCTTGGGCGGGTAGTAGAAGGAGCGAGCCCCCTCTCCGGACACGCCCGAGGCCTGCCAGTTGTCGTACTCGTTGAAGCCACGGATCCAGCGGTAGGAGTTGACCGGCACGTCGAGGTGCACCTTGTGGCAGGCGGCGCAGAACTCCGGCGTCTGCTCGGTGTGGAAGCTCTTCAGGAAGGTCCGCTTGTGCGGCACCGGGTCGAGCCGCAGCAGGTAGTCGTGGCCCGCGCGCAGGACGGGGTTGTCGCTCGCGGCGAGGTCGTGCAGCGGCGGGTACTCGATCGTGAAGTCGCCCTGCCCCGTCGTGCCCTTGACGTGCACGATCGAGTGGCAGGACGTGCAGGCGAGCCCCACCTGCGACTCCGGCGTGTCGATCTGCTCGCGGATCGGGCGGTCGAACTTCCCGGCGAAGAGCACGGCGTGGTCGTGGCAGCCCGCGCACCACTTCGAGGGCTTCGTGCCCACCGTGTCCTGCATGTACTCGATCGACTTCCTGTACCACTGGTTGTTGAACGAGGCGAAGTGGTGGGCCGACGCGTTCCACTGGTCGTAGATGTCGCGGTGGCAGCGGGCGCAGTCCTCGCTCTTCATGAAGAAGTTCGATGGCACCGGCCCGCCCACGTTCGTCTCGGCCGAGGACGGGAAGAACGGGCCGCGCGGCCCCTGGCCCTCGCCTTCCATGGTCGCGGGCGCGAGGCCGCGGTTCTCGATGCGGTGGACCGGCGGGCGCAGGTCGACGGCCACGCGCAGCGCCGGCGCGACGAGGAACAGCAGCGCGACCACGCCCGCGGCGAGGCGGGCGCGGCCACCCCACGGGGTCGGGAGCGCGCGCGCGCCCGCCACGAGCGCGACGAGCGCGGCGAGACCGACGAGCGCGAGGTGCGTGTATAGCAGCGCGCGCCAGGGCCGCGTCGTGCCGGTGACGAGCAGCGCGACGCCGATCGCGGAGCCCGCGGAGAACAGGACGGCGCTCGCACGCCAGGACGCCGCCAGGCCCGGCCAGGCCGGGCGCACGCGCCGCATCAGCAGCGCGGCGACGGCCACGCCCAGCAGCGGGTGCAGCACGACGCCCGCGAAGTAGACGAGCGTCGCGTCCGCGCGGGCCGCGAGGTGGACGCTGTTCAGCCCGAGCGCGAGCGCGACGCCCGCGAGGATCCTCTCCCGCCAGCCCATCCCCCGTCCTTTCTCTCGCGCGGCCGTCCCCACGCCCGCGCGATCCCCGTGCGACCGCGGCGTGGGG
>JBGASI010000373.1:0-5098 GCA_044229815.1 Vicinamibacteria bacterium
GACCAGGCGACGGTCCAGGTCCTGCGCCAGGACACGATCAACGGCCGCCAGCAGAAGGCCATGCGCCAGGTGTTCCGGCTGGCGCAGGCGGGCGGCGTCTGGCGCATCGCCTCCATGAAGGCGCAGTAGCCGCGAGCTACCAGGAGCGCTGGCGCAGGCCGAGGCCGCGCAGGTGGTCCTCGAGCGGCTTGATGCCCTCGCGGGCGCCGGCAGCGAGCGGCTTGAAGTAGTCCTGCGCCTGGACGAGGCGCGCCTTCAGCAGCACCTCGGGCGCGAACTGCGTCTCCGGCCGCAGCCGGCCCGCCGCGTCGAAGGCCTCGACGTCGAGCCGCGCGCTCGGACCGATGAGCGGCAGCAGCGACTCGGCGACGTCCCGCAGCGTGTCCCACAGCGCCAGGATCGCCGCCTGGCGCTCGTCCGAGGGCGGCAGCTCCAGGGGGATGCGGGCGTAGAGGTCGAGCTCGAAACCGACCTGGACCGTCTCGCCCTTGTACCGCTCCTGCAGCGGCTCGATCTCCCAGGCGGCCTTGTGCTGGCGCGCCCACTCCTCGGTCGCCGCGGGGTCGATCGGCACGCTCACCTCCGGTCCGCCGTCGTCGCCCCGAGCTCGGCCGCGAGCGCGCGCGCCGCGGGGTCTTCCGGGACCGCGGCCTGCAGGCGCTGCGCCCAGGCCCTCGCCTCGCGCAGCGCCCCGCGCTCGCGGTTGATCGTCACCAGGGCGAAGAGCAGCGCCCGCGCTCCCGGGCTGCGCTTCTGGGCCGCCGCCAGCGCCGCGAGCGCCTCCTCGACGCGTCCCTCGGAGTGCAGGGCGATCCCGTACGCGTAGGCGAAGCCCGGGTCGCCGGGGGCGAGCTCGCAGGCGCGGCGCAGCTCGCCGAGAGCCTCCGGGACCCGCTTGCGCCGCGCGAGCAGCAGGCCGAGCGCGTGGTGGCTGGCCGCCTGGTCGGGGGCGACGCGCAGCGCCCGCCGCAGCAGCGGCTCGGCCTCGTCGTCGCGCCCCGCGGCGCGCAGCAGGTCGGCCAGGTTGACGTAGGCCGGCACGAACCACGGCGCCACGCGCAGCGCCGCCTCGTAGGCGCGGCGGGCCTCCTCCGGCCGTCCCCGGCGCGCGTAGACGATGCCGAGGTTCACGTGGGCCTCGGGCCGCTCGGCATTGGCCCGCTGGGCGAGCATGTACTCGTCGAGCGCGCGATCGAAGGCGGCGCGCTGCTCGCTGGCGAGCTCGGCGTCCTTGACCTCGGCGAACGCCGGCACCGCCTCGACGCGCACCGCGCGCACCGGGTCCCACAACAGCGACACGCCCGTGCGCACGCGGGTCGCGGCCGGCAGCGCCTCGAGCGCGCCCGCCACGGCGAGCCGCACCAGGGGGTCGGGGTCCGAGGCGGACTTCTGCAGGGTGGCGGCCGAGACGTCGCTGAGGTAGGAGGGCAGCAGCGAGACGGCGCTGGCCCGCACGATGCCGGGCTGCTTCGGGTCGCGCACCAGCCCGAGCAGCGCCTGCTCGGCCCCGGGCGCGAAGCTGCGCCCGGCCTGCAGGGCCTGCGCGTAGTGCGGCAGCGTCGAGCGTCCCTGGGGGTAGAAGCGGCGCGTGGCGCGGGCCGCCCAGGCGGCGCTGCGGTCGCGGTGGCAGTCGTTGCAGGCGTTCGGGGCGTTGGCGGCGCCGAGCGACAGCGTCAGGTCGGGCCGCGGCACCCGGAACGAGTGGTCGTGTCGCGAGTCGACCACCATGTACGTCTCCGTGCGCATGTGGCAACCGACGCAGGACGCGCCCTTGCCCTTCTCGCGGTGGAAGTGGTGCCGGCGCGTCGCGAAGCGCTCCGGCTGGTGGCACGAGGCGCACACGTCGTCGGCGCCGACCTTCACCTTCAGGTCGTGCGCGTCGTGGCAGTCCGAGCAGGTCACGCCCACGGCGTACATCCGGCTCTGCAGGAACGAGCCCCAGTTGTACACCTCGTCCTTCATCTGCCCGTCCGCGTAGTACAGGCCCTCGTCGAGCAGCGCCGGCCGGTGCGTCTGCGCGAGCAGCCGGCCGGGGACGTAGTCCTCGCCGAGCAGGCCGCGCCGCGCGTGGCAGCGCGCGCAGGTCTCCACCTCGAAGCGCGTGTCGAGGAACTTCGTCGGCCGGGCGATGCCGCGGGCCCCGTCCATCTCCCAGCTGCGGCTGCGGCGCTCGCTGAAGCGCACGATCAGGCCCGGCTCCCCCGCCGGCGTGCGCCCGCGCGCGCGCGCCAGCTCCGCCCAGGCGACGTGGCGCGAGCCGGCGCCGTGGCAGGCCTCGCACGAGACGTCGATCTCGGAGTAGCGCGTCACGAAACGGTCCTCGGCGGGGCGGTAGCCCTTCTCGAGGTCCGTCGAGTGGCACTCGGCGCACTGGGTGTTCCAGTTCTGCGACGGCCTGGTCCAGTGCAGCACGTCTTTGTGGTCGACGTGCTGGCCCGGGTAGAGGTGGAACCAGCGCTGGCCGCCCTGCGCCTTCGGCCGGCTGTCCCAGGCCACGCCGAGGGCCTGGTAGCGGCCTCCCGGCAGCGGGACGAGGTACTGCTGCAGCGGCGTCACCCCGAACACGTAAGCGACCGGGTACTCGGCAGGCCGGCCGTCGGGCCCGTCGGTGCGCACGAAGTAGCGGCCGTCGCGGCGGAAGAAGCGCGTCGTCACGCCGTCGTAGCTGAAGCGCGCGTCGGCGAAGTCGCCGAGCACGGTCTGCTCGCTCGCCTGCTGCATGGCGAGGTCGTGGTGCGAGCCCCGCCAGCGCCGTGCCTCCTCGGCGTGGCACTTCTCGCAGGAGCGCGCGCCGACGTAGGCGAGCGGCGGCGGGCCCTCCACGATCCCGCCCGGCGGCGGGAGCAGCAGCAGGGCGGCGGCGGCGACCACGACCAGGGCGAGGGCCAGCGTCCAGAGCAGCCGGCGGCGCGCGGACGACTTCATCTCGAAAGAAACTCCCCCGGCGCGCTCAGCGCTTGCGCATCCGGATCTCGGTCCCGCCCCTGTCGAAGGACACCTCGTCCATGAGCTGGTTGATCAGGTAGATCCCCCGGCCGTGGTGGCGGTAGAGGTTGTGGCCGAACGTCGGGCTCGCGATGTGCCCCGGATCGAAGCCCGGGCCCGGGTCGCGCACGACGATCAGCATCCCCCGCGACTCCTCGCAGGCGACGACCAGCTCCACCCTCTTGGTCTCGTCGCCGGCGCAGCCGTGCCGGATGGCGTTCGCGAGCGCCTCGCGCAGGGCCGTCTCGATCTCGAACTCCTTGCCGCTCGAGCACTCCATCTCCCGCGCGACGGCCATCACCTGGTCGACCGCGGGGGAGATCGCGTCGAAACGACCGGGCACCTCCAGCCGCAGGCGCGTGTGGAGGTCTTCGGCTTCGAAGTCGCAGTGCGGCCGCCGGTGCGCGCTCATGGGGGCGTGACCCGAAGGATAGCCGAAAACACGTCTTTCATCAGGGCCGGGCCCCGTCGAGCGATACGTAGGCGTCCGCGAGCAGCTCGCCCGGGGCGGCCACCGCCCCGGCCGGCACCGTGGTGAGCAGGTGGGCGAGCGCCAGCGCGACCGCCAGCAGCCCCGCGCCGACGAGCACGCCCTGGCGCAACCGCCGGAAGACCGGCCCCTCGGCGGAGGCGGGCCGCGCCGCGTCCGCGGGCGGCCAGGCCTGAACGCCCACGCCTCGTCCCGCCAGACTCCGGCGCAGGGCACGCAGGGGGCGCTCGATCGCGTCGATCGGACAGGCGTAGTGGCAGAACGGGCGACGCACGACGAGCGCCGCGAGGCCGACCACGACCAGCAGCGCCAGCTGGGGGCCGCTGCCGCGCCAGCGGAACGCGGCGCCGAAGACCTCGTAGCTCGCGGCGGCGGGGTTGCGGTAGAGCAGCCCGAGCAGCACGGCGAGCCACAGCAGCCCGGCCTTGAGCCCGAGGAACAGCCGGGGCCGCGGCGCGCGACGGCGGATCCCGCCGGTCGCGACGCCGAGCGCGTCCTGCGCGGCGCCGAACGGGCACAGCCAGCCGCAGTAAGGGCTCTTCCCGGCCCGGGAGAAGGCGAGCAGCGTGGCGCACAGCAGCACGTACCAGTAGAGGTGCGTGCGCCACGACGGCACGTCCGCCAGGAGCAGGCGGATCGGGAACGCGAGGGCCCACGGCTGGGCGAACAGGAAGCCGAGCGTCACGAGCGACGTCCCGAGAGCGAGGGCCCGCAGCGGGCGGCGCTGCCGGGAGCGCAGCCACGGCCGGTTCTGCGCGGCCCCGGCGACGACGACGAGCCCGAGCAGCACGACCTCGGGGAAGCCGAAGCGCAGCCCCTCGGCGGCCGCCGCCCGGGACGGCGCGCGGGCCGCCAGGGCGCGCGCCGCCTCGAGCGAGGCGAGCGCGAGCCCGCGCGAGGTGTGGGTCGCGCCGGTCACGGCGTCGACGTCGCGGCCGACCTCGAACCCGTCGTCCGCGCCGCGGCCGAGCAGCGAGCGCAGCAGGGGCAGTCCCGAGCGCAGGATCACGGGCGTGTCGTGGTGTTCCAGGATGGCCAGCGCCAGCAGGCGCCCGTCCGGCCCGCTCGCCACGGCGAGCGTGATCGGTCCGCTGTAGCCGTCGCCGCGACCGATGGTCGCGTGGCCGAGCAGGCTGCCGGCCCTCGTGGCGGCGACGACACCGGGCGCGATCTCGGACAGGCTGGCCCCGGGAAAAGCGCGGCGGAGGAAGGGCTCGAGGTCCGGCCCGGGCCGGCGCGCGCCCACGATCAGCGCGCCGCTCCAGGTCACGAGGCCCAGCAGCACCAGCCAGGGCATCGCCCGGCGCCAGGCTGCTGACGGCGAGGTTCCGGCCAGGAAGGTCAATCGAGCGAGGAGTGTAGCAGAGCGTCCCGCCGCGTCAGGCGCGAGCCGGCGCCGCCTTCATCAGGCGGGGCGCGAGCGTGAGCACCAGACCGTAGAGGGCCAGGCTCACCACGAGCGTGGCGGGGCGCCCGTCGCGCAGGTCCTGCACCAGCAGCTTGAAGCCCCCCGCGACCAGCAGCGGGTAGACGAGCCAGCCCAGCTCGGGCAGCGCGCCGCGGCGGGCGCCCACGGCGAGAGCGAGCGCGAGCCCGGCCAGCACGGCCGTGCCGGCCACCGTC
>JBGASI010000374.1:0-5094 GCA_044229815.1 Vicinamibacteria bacterium
CGCAGCGTCCGCTCCCTCGTGGCCGACCGCGTCGCGGCGGTCGCCCTGGCCCGGCGCTGCAGCCCGCACACGCTGCGCCACAGCTTCGCGACCCACCTGCTCACGCGCGGGGCCGACCTGCGCGCGATCCAGGAGCTGCTCGGCCACGCGAGCCTCTCGACGACCCAGCGCTACACCCACGTCGACACCCGCCACATCCTCGACGTCTACCGCAAGGCCCACCCCCGCGCCTGAGGCCCGCCCGGCGCCCTCCCCGGGCCCCCTCCCGCCGGCCCCACAATGGGGCGGGGGCCGGCGGGCTGAGTCTTTCCGGGGCTCGCCGGCGTCCCAAGGACTGAAGGCGGCATGGGTCGCAGCGACGAGGAGTTGATCGAAGCGTGCCAGGCCGGGGAGTCCTCTGCCTTCGACGTGCTGGTCGCGCGCTGGGAAGACAAGATCCGGGGCGCCTGCTGGCGGGTCCTCGGCTCGGAGGAGGAGGCGCGGGATGCGGCCCAGGAGGCGTTTCTCAAGGCCTACCGCAGCCTCGACGGCTTCAAGCGCGAGGCGCGCTTCTCGTCCTGGCTCTACCAGATCGCGCTCAACCTGTGCCGTGATCGGCTCCGGCGCCGGCGCAGCCGGCCCACCGTGAGCCTCGACGAGATCGAGGAAGCCGGGGGCGTGCTGGTCGAGAGCAGGCCGGGGGCGCACGAGCAGCTGCAGCGCAGCGACCTCGCCCTCGTGGTGCGGCGGGCGGTCGAGGCGCTGGCGCCCGAGCAACGCGAGGTACTGGTGCTGAAGGAGTACCAGGACCTCACCTTCCTCGAGATCGCCCAGGCGCTCGACGTGCCGGTCTCGACGGTGAAGACGCGGCTGTACCGGGGCCTGGGGCAACTGCGGCTGCGCCTCGAGCGCGAGGGGATCCGGGGACTGGCGCCGGTCGTGGCGCCCTTCCCGCAGGTGTGACGCAGGAGACGGACGCGATGGAATGCGAGCGCAGGGACGACGAACGGCTTTCGGAAGACAAGGTGGACGTCCTCTACGGCGAGGCCGACATCGAGGTGCGCGCGCGCGTCGAGGCGCACCTCGCCGCCTGCGCCGCCTGCCGGGACGAGATGGGCAGCCTGGCCCGCGTGCGCCAGGACCTCGCCGCGTGGCAGCTCCCGCGCGCGCGGCCCGCCTACACGCCGCGCGGGTTCGTCCTGCCGCGCTGGCTCGCGGCCGCGGCCACGCTGCTCGTCGGCATCGGTCTCGGCCTCGGCGCCTCGGGCTACGTCTCGCTGCGCCGCGCCCTGGCCGCCCAGGAGGCCCGCGCGACCGCCCTGGAGCAGGGCCAGCGCCGCGCGGAGGCTGCCCTGGCGGCGGCGCTCGCCAGCCCCCGACCCGCCGCCGCCGACCCGGCAGCGCTCGCCTCCCTCGTCGACGCCCGCGTGGCCGAGCAGCTGCGCACGAGCGAGACGCGCCAGGCCCGGCAACTCGAGCTGCGACTCGCCGGGTTCGGCGACCGCGTCGAGGCGCAGCGCCGGGTCGACCTCGCGCGCGTGGCCGCGGGGCTGAGCTACCTCGACGGCCGCCACGGACAGCAGCTCGCGCGCACGAACGAGCTGATGGGCTACGTGTTGCAGACAGCCTCCACGTCGCCGAGGAGGTGATCATGCGCCCCCTCGCGTTCGCCCTGTTCTCGGGCCTATCGGCCGCGGCGCTCCCGGCCCTGGCGCAGGAGACCCGCGTCGCTGCCCCGGCGGGTCCGGAGGCAGCCCGCGGCGCGGCCGCCGGGCCGCGCTCGACGGGCGTCTCCCGCGAGGGTCTCGAGGCGCTCGAGGCCCAGCTCGACCGCGCCGTCGCCCGCGTCAGCCGGCCCCGCGCCGCGCACCTGCTCGACGCCGGCTCCGCCCGCGGCTACCGCCTGCCCGGCTACGGCATGGTCTTCGTCCTCACGCCGCGCGCCCTGCCCGGCGGGGCCGACCACCTGCTCGAGCTCCTCGAGCCCCAGCGGCTGAAGGTGCGGCGGCCCAGGCCCGGCGCGGAGGACGTCGCGCCCGAGATCGACGCGCTCGAGCGCCAGGTGATCGTGCTCCAGCAGGAGACGGAGCTGACCCGGCGCGCCGCCGAACAGGAGATGGACCGGATCGTCCAGAACGTGCGCATCCGGCTCGCCCCGCCGGGCGAGGAGATGCACGTGGAGGTGCACGCCGAGAAGCTCCCGCGGGAGTCGGGCGCCGCGGTCGCCGTCGCCGTTCTCGATCCGCCTCCGCCGCCCCCCCCGCCCGACGCGCCGGCGGCCCCCGAGGCGCCGGCCGCGCCGAAGGCTCCCCGGGGCGCCGTGCCGCCCGCGCCCGCGGAGGCGCCCCTGCCTCCCCCGCCCCCGCCGTGGCGTTACTGGTTCGAGGCGCACTCCCCGCAGGACGCTCGGCGCCCCGACGCCGTCGTCGCGGACGTGCGTGCCGCCCTCGTCGAGGCCCTGGTCGGCCAGCCCGACCGCCTGCCGGGCCTCGGGCCCGACGAGTTCGTCACGGTGGTGGTCGACTTCGAGGCGGGCGGCCTGGCGGTGAGCCACGCCCGCCCGGAGCGCACGCTCGTGCTGCGCGCCCGCGCGCGGGACCTCGACGCCCGCGCCCGCGGCGCGATCCCGCCGGAGGAGCTGCGCCGGCGGCTCGAGGTGAGCGAGTACTAGTCCCGGCGGGTGAGCAGGCCGAGCGTCGCGAGGGCGAGCGTGCCGTCGCAGGCGGCGAAGAGCAGGAACGTCGCGGGCGAGCCGTTCGCGAAGTGGTCGGCCACGAACACCAGCGCGCCCAGGCCCTTGGCGAACACGCCGGCGGCCCAGAGGTAGCCGCGCCGCGCCGCGACGTCGCGCGCCGCCCAGAAGTAGCCGAGCCCGAGCGCGAGCGCGAAGACGCCGTTGAGCCGTGCGTTGACGACCGGCAGCGGCTCGGGCGCGTCGAAGGCGCGGGCCACGAGCACGGGCACGAGCAGCATCGGCAGGCCGAGCAGCAGGTCGTAGATGCCCGAGACGAGGGCGAGGGTGCGCAGCTTCATGGGGATATACTAACCGTCCGACCTCCGCGGGACCGCGCCCGATGCGCCACAGCGACACTTTTCACGGCACCACGATCCTCGCCGTCCGCCGCGGCACGGGCGTCGCCCTCGCCGGCGACGGCCAGGTCACGCACGGGCAGACGATCGTCAAGCACCGCGCCCGCAAGATCCAGCGCCTGCACAACGACCAGGTGCTCGCGGGCTTCGCCGGCTCGACCGCCGACGCCTTCGCCCTGATCCAGCGCTTCGAGGCGCGGCTCGAGGAGTTTCGGGGCAACCTGCAGCGCGCCGCCGTGGAGCTGGCCCGGGAATGGCGCACCGACCGCGCGCTGCGCCGGCTCGAGGCCTTCCTGATCGTCGCGGACCGCGAGGCGAGCTTCCTGCTCTCCGGCGCCGGCGACGTGATCGCACCCGACGACGGCGTCCTCGCGGTCGGCAGCGGCGGCCCCCTGGCCACGGCGGCCGCCCGCGCGCTGCTGCGCCACGCCCCGGCGCTCGACGCCGCGACCGTCGCGCGCGAGGCCCTGCGCATCGCCGGCGAGCTGTGCGTCTACACCAACGACCAGGTCGAGGTGGAGACGCTCGAGTCATGACACCCCCCGCCCCGGCAGCGCGGCGCGACCTCGCGGCCCTCTCGCCGCGCGAGATCGTGGCCGAGCTCGACCGCTGGGTGGTCGGCCAGGCCGCGGCCAAGCGCGCGGTGGCGATCGCCCTGCGCAGCCGCGTCCGTCGCCGTCGGCTCCCGCCCGAGCTGGCCGCGGACATCACGCCGAAGAACATCCTGATGATCGGCCCGACCGGCGTCGGCAAGACCGAGATCGCCCGCCGCATCGCGCAGCTCGCGGGCAGCCCGTTCCTCAAGGTGGAGGCCAGCAAGTTCACCGAGGTCGGCTACGTGGGCCGTGACGTCGACTCGATCGCGCGCGACCTGGTCGCGGCGGCGATCGACATCGTGCGCCGCGAGAAGCAGGCCGAGGTGAGGGAGAAGGCCGAGGGACGAGCCGAAGAGCGCCTGCTCGACCTGCTGCTGCCGCCTCCGCGTCCCGTCCCGGGCGAACCATCCGAGTCGCCCGCCGCACAGCGCGAGGCGCCGCCGAGCACGCGCGAGAAGCTGCGCGCCCAGCTGCGCGCGGGCCTGCTCGACGCGCGCAGCGTCGAGATCGAGGTACCCGAGCGCAGCCAGCCGGGCTTCCAGATCCTCGGCCAGGGCGGCGAGGGCATGGACGTCGCGATCAAGGACATGCTGCCGGGCCTGTTCGGCAACCGCACCCGGCAGCGCAGGCTGAGCGTGCCCGAGGCGCGCGAGGTCCTGCGCCAGGACGAGGAGGCCCACCTCGTCGACCAGGACCAGGTCGCGCGGGAGGCGATCGAGCGCGCGGAGACGACCGGCATCGTGTTTCTCGACGAGATCGACAAGGTGGCCGGGCGCGAGGGCGCCCACGGCCCCGACGTCTCGCGCGAGGGGGTGCAGCGCGATCTGCTGCCGATCGTCGAGGGCACCACGGTCTCGACCAAGTACGGGCCGGTGCGCACCGACCACGTCCTCTTCATTGCGGCGGGCGCCTTTCACGTCAGCAAGCCGACGGACCTGATCCCCGAGCTCCAGGGCCGCTTCCCGATCCGCGTCGAGCTGCAGCCCCTCGCCGAGGACGACCTCGTGCGCATCCTCACCGAGCCGCGCACGGCGCTCACCGAGCAGTACAGGGCGCTGCTCGGCACGGAGGGCGTCGAGCTCGGCTTCACCGCGGACGCCGTCGCGGAGATGGCCCGCTTCGCCGCCCGGGTGAACGACACCACCGAGAACATCGGCGCCCGCCGGCTCGCGACGATCCTCGAGACGGTGCTCGACGAGGTCTCGTTCGAGGCCGGCGGAGACTCCCCCTTCTCCGTGACGATCGACGCGGCCTACGTGCGCCGCCGCCTCGACCCGGTCGTGCGCAGCCAGGACCTCTCGCGCTTCATCCTCTGAAGAAGGAGACAAGGACACCCGATGGCGAAGCGTTCACCCCTCCTGCCCCTCGGGCTCCTCGTGCTGCTTCCCGCCTGCGGCCACCGTGGCGACCCTCAGCCGCCGCTGCGCCG
>JBGASI010000375.1:0-6400 GCA_044229815.1 Vicinamibacteria bacterium
GCGCGCCGCTGGCCGTGCCTCCCGAAGCGGTGGGCATGCTGTACGACACGACCCGGTGCATCGGCTGCAAGGCCTGCGTGGTCGCCTGCCGGGAGGCCAACGGGCTCGAGCCGGACACCAGCCTCGACGGCCTGCACCAGGCCCCGCTCGACCTCAACGGGAAGACGAAGAACGTCATCAAGCTGTACAAGGAGGGCGACAAGGTTTCGTTCTTCAAGGCGCAGTGCATGCACTGCGTGGACCCGGCCTGCGCCAGCGCCTGCATGCTGCAGTCGCTGCACAAGGACGAGAAGACCGGCATCGTCGGCTACGACCCGCAGTACTGCGTCGGCTGCCGCTACTGCCAGATGGCCTGCCCGTTCAACATCCCGAAGTTCGAGTTCGAGAAGGCCGCCCCGAAGATCGTCAAGTGCGAGCTGTGCCGGCACCTGCTGGCGCAGGGAAAGATCCCGGCCTGCTGCGACGTCTGCCCGCGCAAGGCGGTCGTCTACGGCAAGCGGGCCGACCTGCTGGCGGAGGCGAAGAAACGCATCGCCGACCAGCCCGGCCGCTACGTGCCGCACGTCTACGGCGAGACCGAGGCCGGCGGCACGCAGGTGCTCTACCTCTCGCACGTGCCGTTCGACAAGCTCGGCCTGCCGGACTACGGCCCCGAGGGAGTGCCCCGGACCGCGTACTCGATCCAGGAGGGCCTCTACAAGGGCTTCGTCGCTCCGGTCGTCCTCTACGCCGCCCTCGGCGCCGTCGTCTGGCGCAACCGGGCCAAGGCGGAGAAGCCGGAGGAGGGGAAGCGATGAGCAGCGACACCCACTCCCACGCGCCGGTCGGCGGCGAGCTGTGGACGCCGCCCTTCCGGCTGCTCGTCGCGACCGCCGCGCTCGGCGGCGTGATGGCCCTCTGGCGCTTCGCCTCGGGCCTCGCCGCCGTCAGCAACCTCAACGACGGCTATCCCTGGGGGCTGTGGATCGCCTTCGACGTGGTGACCGGCACGGCGCTCGGCTGCGGCGGCTACGCCGTCGCGCTGCTCGTCTACATCCTGAACAAGGGCCAGTACCACCCGCTGGTGCGGCCCGCGCTGCTGACGAGCCTGCTCGGCTACGCGCTCGCCGTGGTGGCCGTGACGATCGACCTCGGCCGGCCCTGGGAGCTGTGGAAGGTGCCGGTCTACTTCTGGCGCTGGAGCCACTCGCCGCAGCTCGAGGTCGCGCTGTGCGTGGCGACCTACGTGCTGATCGTGCTGCTCGAGATCTCGCCCGCCGCCTTCGAAAAGTGGAAGGCGAGCCGCGACGCCGGCCTCGCCCGCTTCGCCGAGCGCGGCCTGGCGCTCAGCGGCAAGGCGATGCCGTTCCTGGTCGCGCTCGGCCTGCTGTTGCCGACGATGCACCAGTCGTCGCTCGGCACGATGATGCTGCTGCCCGGCCCGCGCCTGCACGCCCTGTGGTTCACGCCCTGGCTGCCGTTCCTGTTTCTCGTGAACTGCGTCCTGATGGGCGTCGGCGTCGTGATGATCGAGAGCCACGTCGCGGCGAGCGCCTTCGGGCGTCGGCGCGAGACGGCCATGCTCGCCTCGCTCGGCGGGGTGGCCGCCTGGGTCACCTGGTTCTTCCTCGCCTTCCGCCTCGTCGACCTCGTGCTGCGCGGCCACCTCGGCGCCGTCGCCTCGTGGTACGGGCTGGCGGCGCTGGTGGAGATCGGCCTCGCGGCCGGCGGCGCCCTCATCCTGATGTCCCCCGCCAAGCGCGGGAACCCGGGCCAACAGGTGCTGGCCGGCCTGCTGCTCGTGGTCGGCGGGACCGTCTACCGCTTCAACGTCTACCTCGTCGGCTTCCGGCCGGGCTCCCACTGGAGCTACTTCCCGGCCGTGCCCGAGCTGCTCATCACCTTCGGGATCGTGGCGCTGGAGATCGCCCTCTACATCGCCGCAGTCCGGACGTTCCCGATCCTCGCCGGCCGTCCCGAGCCGGCTCGCGCCTAGGGGGAATCCAGAGATGGCCAGAATCGTCATCGACCCGATCACGCGCATCGAAGGTCACCTGCGCATCGACGTCGAGGTGGACGGCGGCTCCGTGAAGAACGCCTGGGCCTCGGGGCAGATGTGGCGCGGGATCGAGAACATCCTCCTCGGCCGCGACCCGCGCGAGGCCTGGATCTTCACGCAGCGCTTCTGCGGCGTGTGCACGACGGTGCACGCGATCGCCTCGGTGCGCACCGTGGAGAACGCGCTCGCGCTCGAGATCCCGAAGAACGCGCAGTACATCCGCAACCTGATCGTGATCGCGCACGCCCTGCACGACCACATCGTGCACTTCTACCACCTCTCCGCGCTCGACTGGGTGGACGTGGTGTCGGCGCTCAAGGGGGACCCGGCGAAGACCTCGGCGCTGGCCGAGAGCCTCTCGGCCTGGCCGATGAACGGCCGCGTGGCGATCCAGGCCACGAAGGACCGGCTCGCCGGCTTCGTGAACGCGGGCCAGCTCGGCATCTTCGCGAACGGCTACTGGGGGCACCCGGCGATGCACCTCTCGCCCGAGGTGAACCTGCTGGCCGTGCACCACTACCTGCAGGCGCTCGACTACCAGAGGAAGGCCAACCAGGTGGTGGCGCTCCTCGGCAGCAAGACGCCCAACATCCAGAACCTGGCGGTCGGCGGCGTCGCGAACGCCATCAACCTCGACAACCAGGCCACCCTGAACATGGACAAGCTCTACATGATCAAGAGCGTCCTGGACGAGGTGGTGACGTTCGTGCAGCAGGTCTACGTGCCGGACGTCTGCGCGATCGGCGCGATGTACCCGGAGTGGCTCAAGTACGGGGCGGGCGTCACCAACTACCTCTCGGTGCCCGACCTGCCGATCGACACCAAGGGCACGCAGTTCGACCTGCCCGGCGGCACGATCATGGGCGGCGACTTCTCGAGCTTCAAGCCGATCAAGGGCTTCGGCGACCCCTACTTCAAGGACAACGTCGAGGAGTCGATCGCGCACTCCTGGTACGACGGCGACTGGCAGAAGCACCCGTTCGAGGAGACGACCGAGCCGAAGTACACGAAGTTCGAGGACGCCGGCAAGTACTCCTGGGTGAAGGCGCCGCGCTTCCAGGGCAGGCCCATGCAGGTCGGGCCGCTCGCGCAGGTGCTCGTCGGCTACGTCGGCGGCCACGAGCCGACGAAGCGCTGGGCGGACTTGGCGCTCAAGACCGTCTCGAGCATCGCGAAGGTCCAGGTGACCCCGGCGATGCTGCACTCGACGCTCGGCCGCCACGCGGCCCGGGCGATCCGCACCGCGGTGATCGCCGAGATGGCGCAGAAGCACTGGAAGCTGCTGGTCGACAACATCGCGAGCGGCGACACCTCGATCTTCAACCCGCCGTCGTTCCCGTCGGGCGAGATCCGCGGCTTCGGCTTTCACGAGGCGCCGCGCGGGACGCTGTCGCACTGGGCGGTGATCCAGGCCGGCAAGATCAAGAACTACCAGGCCGTGGTGCCCACCACCTGGAACGCGAGCCCGCGCGACTCGAAGGAGCAGAAGGGCCCCTACGAGGCGTCGCTGCTGGGCAACCCGGTGGCCGACCCGCAGCGGCCGCTCGAGGTGCTGCGCACCGTCCACTCGTTCGATCCCTGTCTGGCGTGCGCCGTCCACACGCTCGACCCCGAGGGGCGCGAGATCGCGCGCGTGAAGGCGCTGTAGGTGATCGAGGCCGAGCACCGGATCCAGCTCGGGCTGCTGCGCGCGTTTCGCGAGACGCTGGAGCGGGGCGAGGCCCAACGGGCCGAGTCCGGCGTCCTCCTGCGGCAGCTGCTCGAATACTCCGAGGCGCACTTCCTCTCCGAGCAGCTGCTGATGCGTCAGTACGCCTACCCGGGCTACGAGCAGCACGTGCTCGAGCACGATCGCCTGCTCGGGCAGCTGCAGGCCCTCTGCGCGGAGTGGGAGCAGGCGACGGCCGGCACCGGGGCGGCGCTGCACGCGGTCGAGGACTGGCTGCTCGAGCACCTCGCCACGGAGGACACGCAGCTCGAGGCCTACCTCGCCGGGTCGGGGCCGAGGCCGTCTTGATCCCGGTGTCGCGCGTCGGGGTGATCGGGCTCGGCAACGTGTTGATGGGCGACGACGCCTTCGGCCCGTGGGTAGCCCAGGTCCTGCTCGCCGAGTACGACTACGCGCCGGAGGTGGCCGTCCAGGACCTCGGCACGCCGGGCCTCGACCTCGTGCCCTACGTGCTGGACCTCGAGGCCCTGGTGCTGGTCGACACCGTGCGCTCGGACGCTCCGGCCGGCACGATCCGGACGTACCGCCGGGACGACCTGCTCCGGCACGCCCCGCAGGCGCGGTTGAGCCCGCACGACCCCGGCGTCAAGGAGGCGCTGCTCAGCGCGGAGTTCGCCGGGCGCGGGCCGACGGAAGTGCTGCTCGTGGGCGTCGTGCCCCTGCAGACGGCCATGGGTGTAGGCTTGAGCGCGCCGCTGCGGGAGGCGGTGCCACGGGCGGTCGCCGAGGTCGTCCAGGAGCTCGCGCGCCTCGGGCGGCCGCCGGTGAGGCGCAGCGCCCCGGGAAGGCCGGACATCTGGTGGGAGGCGGAGCCGGGCAGGGGATTCCCCTCGTCCTGACCGGCCGGGCGGGCTCATGGCCAGCATCCTGGAGACGCGTGCGCGGCCCGAAACGGGCGGCAGTCTGGCCCGGCTCGAAGCGGTGTTCGTCTCGCTGATCGGTCTGCACAGCGTCGTGGTGGGCCTCCTGCTGGTGTTCGCGACCGAGTGGGGCGCCCGCTTCGGCGGCTTCGGCGTCGTCTCGCCGCTCTTCTTTGCGCGACAGGCGGGGGCCTTCCACTTCGTGGCGGCCGGGGTCTACCTCGTCGAGTACTTCCGCTATCGGGGCGTGCTGCTGCTGGTCCTCACCAAGGCGGTCGCCGTGGTGTTCCTGGGCCTGACCGTCGCGCTCGACCACGCGCCCTGGCTGGTAGCCCTCTCGGGCGCGGGCGATGCCGCCATGGCGCTCGCGGTCGTGTTGCTGCGGCGGGCACGCGGCCTGCCGCTCGGCGGCCCGGCGGGGCGGTCGTGAGGCGAAGGACCTGCGTGCCCCTTTCGTCCGTGTCTCCGGGCCAGCGCCTGGTGGTGGAGTACCAGGGGGAGCCGGTGGAGGTCTCCCGCGGCGCACAGGAGACGGTCGCGCGGAGCCTCGTGTGCACGCACTACGGCTGCCGGGTGGAGTGGCGCGGCGAGAGCCGGCGCTACGAGTGCCCGTGCCACCAGGGGACCTACGACGAGGCCGGCCGGCCGATCGCGGGCCCGCCGCCGCGGCCCCTGCGGCGCCTGAGCGTCGAGGTCCGGGGTGACACGCTGCTCGTGGGGGAGCGGTGAGTCGCCCGCGCCTCGTCGTGACGGGCGCCTCGGGTTTCGTGGGCCGCCACCTGCTCGAGGCCCTGAAGGACGACTACGAGATCGTCGGCATCGCCCGTCGCAGCCAGACCCGCTCCGGGGCTCCCGTGCACCCCTCGATCCGCTGGCACCAGGTCGACATCGCCGACCGCGACGCCCTCGTCCCCGTCTTCGACGCCATCCGGCAGGACGGCGGGGCCGACCTGCTGTTGCACCTGGCCGCGCACTACGACTTCACGGGCGAGGAGCACCCCGAGTACTTCCGCACGAACGTGCAGGGCCTGCGCAACGTGCTCGACCTCTCGGTCGGCCTGGGCCTCAAGCGTTTCCTGTTCCCGAGCTCGACCGCGGCCTGCGCCTTCCCGGCGCCGGGCCAGGCGCTCACCGAGACGAGCCCGCCCGACGGCGACCACGTCTACGCCCGCACCAAGGCGATCGGCGAGGCGATGCTCGCCGAGTACCAGCCGCACTTCCCCTCGGCGATCGTCCGCTTCGCGGCCCTGTTCTCGGACTGGTGCGAGTACCCGCCGCTGTTCATGTTCCTCGAGACCTGGCTCTCGGGGGCCTGGAACGCGCGGATGCTCGGCGGGCGCGGCCGCTCGGCGATCCCGTACCTGCACGTCGACGACCTCGTGCTGTTCTTCTTCGCCCTGTTCGACCGCCTGCCGGAGCTGCCGCCCGGGGTCGTGCTGCAGGCGAGCCCGGACGGCAGCTCCTCGCACCGCCAGCTCTTCGACGAGGCGACGCTGCTCGGCTCGGGCAGGCGCGCGCGTCCTGTCCTGATGCCGCGGCCGCTGTGCGGCCCCGGCATGTGGGCGCTCGATCTCGCGGGGCGGCTCGTGGGTCGGCGGCCCTTCGAGCGGCCGTGGATGGCGCGCTACATCGACCAGGAGATGACGATCGACGCGAGCCGCACGCGGGCGCTGCTCGGCTGGGAGCCGCGCCCCCGGCTCGACGTCCTGCGGCGCCTGCCGTTCCTGCTCGAGAACCGCCGGATGGACCCGATCGAGTGGAGCCGCGCGAACC
>JBGASI010000376.1:0-5052 GCA_044229815.1 Vicinamibacteria bacterium
CGTCGCGCGCGGCCCACAGCTTGCCGGCCGTCGGCGGCAGGATCGTCGGCGCGAGCTCGACCAGCCGCCGCACCAGGCGCGCCGGGCGCCTGCCGAACGCGAGCTGCGCTCGGCGCGCCGTGCCGAAGAGGTTCGTGGCCAGCGGCAGCTCGGCCCCGCGCACGCTCCGGAACAGCAGCGCCGGCCCGCCGGCCGCGATCACGCGGCGGTGGATCTCGGCCGCCTCGAGGTGCGGGTCGACCTCGGCCTCGACGACGGCCAGGTCGTCGTCGCGTCGCAGCTCGTCGAGGAACGCGCGCAGGTCGGGAAAGCCGGGCTCGCTCACGCGGGCATTCTCGCGTGCGCCCGGGCGGCGGACAACCCGCCGGCTAGACCGAGGACGCCGGCTTGCGGGCGCCGAAGAAGCGCGCGAACGCCCCGGCCGGCCGTGCCGGCGGCGGCTCGACGCTTTTCCGCCAGGCGCCGAGCACGGCCGGGAGGTGACCGGGGAAGGCCAGCTCGGCCGGCAGCTCGCGCGGCGCGAACCAGCCGATCTCGGCCACCTCGTTCGGGTCCGTCGTGGTCTCGGCCGGGCCATCCACCCGGGCGTGGAAATAGATGTTGAGCGTCACCTTGTCCGAGTCGGCGCCCTCGGGCGCGTAGGTGTCCATCCACATGCCGAGGAGCGGGCCGATCGTCACGACGAGCCCGGTCTCCTCGCGCACCTCGCGCACGGCGGCCTCGACCGGGTGCTCGCGCGGGCCGCAGAAGCCCCCTGGGATGTCCCACAGCCCGCGCCAGGGCTCGTGCGCCCGGCGCACCAGCATCAGGCGGCCGCGCCTCGTCACCATGGCCCCCGCGCAGGGCTTGGCGTCGAGCCAGTGGCTGGTGTCGCAGGCCGCGCAGGTCACGGGGGGCGGCGCCGGCAGAGGGGCCGCGCACTGAGAGCAGAACCGTGGCAGCGGCATCGGAACCTCCCTCGCGAGATCCTAATCTACGCAGGTCCGCGCCCCGAGTTCAACCCTTTCGAGCCGGCGGCCCGGCGCCGGGCCGGGCCGAGAACCAGGCGTCGGCGATCGAGGCGAGCCACAGCGCGCCGATCGCGACGGTCATCCCGAGGAAGTAGCCGCCGTTGTCGCGGTGGATCTCGGACGCGAGCCGCAGGGGCAGCGTCGGGTCGAGGAGCGCCTCGGGCTGCGTGGGCATGCGGGCGAGCGTCTCCTGGGCGATCCGCCGGACGAACGCCACGAGCAGCAGCGCGCTCGGGCCGCCGAAGAGCAGGGCCCGCCAGGGATGGCCGTTCGAGAGCTGGCCGAGCCCGGGGAACACCGTGGCCGAGAGGATGGCGGGCTTCCAGGGGCGGGCCCCCGTGGGCGCCCGCGTGACATCACGCACCGACGGGCGCCTTCCGGGTGCCTAGGATGGTGGTCAACGTGCTCTCCCCTTCCGCCACTATAGTCCCCGCCCGCCCGGCTCACCACGAGGTCGCCGCGCCTGAGGCGGCCCTTCTCATCGAGGCGGGCGCGTTCGTGGTGGACCTGCGTCCCCCGCGACCGTATGCCGAGGCCGGGCACCTGCCCGGGGCGGTGCGGCTGCCGATGGAGGCCCTCGCGAGCGCGCCGGCCCTGGTGCCCGAGGACGGCCGCTTCGTGCTGTTCGCCTGCGAGCACGGGGGTCTCTCGCGCCGGGCCGCGACGCTGCTGGCCGACGCCGGCGCGAAGGAGGTCGGCTGGCTCGCGGGCGGCATGGCCCGCTGGGAGGGCGCGCGCGCCTTCGGCGCGGGGCCGGCCTGCGGCCCGTCGCCGTGGCTCGTCTCGAACGCGCTGCTCGTGCCGCCGGGGGCGCGCACGCTCGACGTCGCCTGCGGGCGCGGCCGCCACGCGCTGCTGCTCGCCTCGGCCGGCTCGCTGGTGCGGGCCGTCGACCGCGACCCGGGCCGGGTGGCGAGCCTGCGCGAGACCGCCCGCCGGCTGCGGCTGCCGGTCGACGCCGAATGCCTCGACCTCGAGCAGGGCGACGTCTCGCTCGGCGAGGAGGAGTGGGACCTCGTGCTCGTGTTCCACTACCTCCACCGTCCGCTGTTCCCGGCGCTCCGGCGCGCGCTCAAGCCAGGCGGCGTGCTGCTGTGCGAGACCTTCACGGTCGAGCACGCCCGGCGCCACGGCCGGCCGTCGTGCCCCGAGCACCTTCTCGAGCCGGGGGAGTTGCCGCGGCTCGTCGCGCCGCTCGAGATCCTGCGCCGGCGCGAAGGCGACTACGACGGGCGCTGCGTCGCGTCCGTCGCCGCGCGCAAGCCCAGCCGCCCCGCGCGCAGCGTGGCGATGAGCCACGCCAGGGAGGCCGCGAGCGTCGCGGCGACGCCCGCGGCCCAGAGCCGGCCCGCGCGCTCCAGGGCGACCCCGTCGAGTGCCGCGGGCCACAGGACCCCCGGGGCGAGGAAGAGGTAGAAGCCGACCAGGCCGAGGCTCGCCGCCGCCGCGTAGGCGGCGGCGTGCCGGCCGGGCCGCAGCAGCCCGAGCGGCACCGCCCACAGCAGGTACTGCGCGCTGAGCAGCCCGTAGAGCGAGAGGAACGCCAGCACCACCGCGAGACAGGCGCGCGTGGCGTCCAGGCGCACTCGCCCCGCCCGGACGGCGAGCAGCAGGGCGGCCCAGGCGGCGAGGAAGAGCAGCTTGGAGGCCGGTGCGGCCGCGGGCCAGAAGCGGGCCTCGCTGCGCCACAGGCTGCCCGTCGTCCACCAGCGCAGGGCGCGGGCGAGGCCGGCCCAGCCGAAGTCGGCGATGCCCGAGTAGGCGCCGAGCTCCCGCACGAGGGCCCGGGCGTCGACGAGCGCGAACGGCAGCAGGAGCAGCGCCACGGGAGCCGTGGCGAGGGCCGCGTAGCGCGCGGCCGCCCGCCACGAGGCGCGGCCCTCCAGGGCGAGGAACGGCAGCAGCAGCACCGGGAACGACTTGGTGGCGATCGCCCCGGCCAGCGCGAAGGCCGAGGCGTCGCGCCGCCCTCGGGCCAGGGCGTCGAGCGAGAGCAGCGCGCACGCGAGCGCGACCGCGTCGAACTGGCCGTGGCAGGCCCCCACCAGCAGGGCCAGCGGGTGGGACGCGTACAGCCAGGGGGCGCCGGCCGGGGCCCGTCCCGCGCGTGCTGCAGCGGCCCGCAGCGCCACGATGAGCAGGTCGGCGGCGAGCACCGGCAGCTTGACCGCGACCGGGAAGGACAGCACGCCGCGGCGGGCCAGCCAGCCGGCGCCGGCCTCGAAGGCCGCCCACGGCGGCGGGTACGGGTAGAGCCGCTGCGTCTGGTAGGGGTTCCACGACACGTCGAGCAGGTGGCGCGCGACCTTCTCGTAGCGCGCGCCGTCGGCCACCACCCGGTCCGTGGCGGCGATCGCCACGAGGCGCAGCGCCAGCGCCAGCAGCAGCGGAAGGGCGAGCGAGCGCCTCACCGCAGCGTCTCGCGCGGGTCGCGCGCGAACAGCACCGGCACCGCCCAGTCGAGGGCGGCCGGGTCGAGATCGCGCGAGACGGCCCGGCGTGCCTCGCGCGCGGCGTCGCCGAGCGCAGCCCCGCCCGCGAGGGCGGCGTAGAACTCGCGCGCGAAGACGGTGGCGGCGGCGTCGAGCACCGCGTACTGGTTCGCGACCACGCAGGGCATCCCAGCGGCCACCAGCGCCGGCGCGAGGCCCCGGTTCCACTCGGCCCGCCCGCCGCGCCCGCTCTCGCGGGCGTTGAGGAACACGAGCCGCAGCCCGCGGCGGCAGACGATCTGCCGCAGCGCGTCGAAGCCGAGCCGGCGCGGCCGGGCGCGCTCGTCCTCCAGCAGCAGCGAGCCCTCGCGGGCCGCCGCGTCGAAGGCCCCGTGGCCGACGAAGTGCAGCACGTCGACGCCGCCCTCGGCCAGCCGGCGCTGCAAGCGCGCGGCGCTCGGTCGAGGCAGGACCTCGATCACGGCGAGTCGCGCGCGCGTCAGCTCGCGCAGTGCCGCCCGCAGGCCACCCGTCTCCTCGCGCGAGGAGAGCGGGGGCGTGCCCTTGGGCCGCGGGGCGACCACCAGCACGCGCAGCCGACCCCGGCGACGCGCGTGCGTCTCGGCGGGCACCGCCGTGAAGGCGTTGCGCACGAGGTTGACGCCGCCGGTGGCGAGGAACTCCCCGCGCGCCGGGTCCCACGCGAGCTCCCAGGGCTTGTCGGCGACCCAGTCGAGCATCGAGGTCAGCACCACGTCGAGGCCGGCCGGCTGGAGCGAGCGGGCGACGTCGTACAGCCGCCGCACCTCGCCGGGGAACAGGGCCTCGAAGAGGTCACGGCCGAGCGCCACCAGCTCGTCCCCGGCCGGCAGGGACGTCGTGCGGCCGCGGCCCTCGAGACAGCCGAGCGTGCGTTCGTGGGCGCGGATGATGCGTTGCCAGCGGGCGCCGGCCTCGCCGCCGCGCCGCGGGAACGGCGCGACGACGCGCGCGTTGCGGAAGGCGGCGAGCAGCGAGGCCTCGCCCGGCCCGGCGTCGGGCGCGAGCACGAACAGCTCGAGGACGTCGCGGTCGGGCCGCGCCGCCGCCCGGGTCACCGTCAGCCGCGGCCGGGACGCGCCCCGCGGTCGCCGCGCGGCCCGTCGTGCCGGCGCGGTCCGTCGTGCCGGCGCGGCCCGTCGCCGCGCGGACGCTCCGGCTTGCGCTCGACCCTCGGGCGCTGCTCGGCGAAACCCCGGCACGCCTGCTCGTAGCGCTCCGTCAGCGCCCGCCCCTCGTCGCCGGGGAGCGCGGACAGCCGCCGCCACGCGGCCTGGGCCGCCTCGACCTCGTTCGCGGCGGCGTTCCACTTCTCCTCGATCGCCGCCTTGCCGCCGATCGTGTTCTGCGCGAGCGCGTCGCGCAGCCGCGTGGCGAGGTCGGCGGCGGTCAGCGCCTGCGGCGCCGCCGGCGCCAGCTCCTCGAGCAGCGCCTCGAGTCGCGTCACCAGGCGCTCGGCCTTGCGGCGGTTCGCCTCGGGGTCGAGGTCCGTGCCCGCGAAGGCGGCCGGGAAGCCGGCGAGGAGCCCGTCGCGCGCCCGCGCGAAGCGCTCGTCGAGCGCGGCCAGCTCG
>JBGASI010000377.1:0-5052 GCA_044229815.1 Vicinamibacteria bacterium
GGGACGCCGGCGATCGGGTCCCTCGTCAACACGGCCGTCACCGAGACGAACACCGGCTACCAGAACAGCGGCGTCATCCAGCGCCTGCGGCTCGTCGCGACCGCGGAGATCGCCTTCACCGAAAACCCAGGCAACATCCAGGCCGATCTCAGCTCGATCGCCGCCAACGCCTCCGTCCAGGCGATGCGGAACACCTACAGAGCAGACGAGGTCGTACTGATCGGCGAAGGCTATGGGACCGGCAGCGGCGCCTGCGGGGTCGCGTACCTGATGAGCGGCAACAACCCAGGCTTCGCGTCGAACGCCTACGCCGTCGTGGACCGCACCTGCGCCACCGGCTACTACAGCTTTGGCCACGAGCTGGGCCACAACATGGGCCTCAACCACGCCCGCGCGGACCCGGTCGGCACCGGCGCCTTCAACTACTCGTACGGCTACAAGAACCCGTCGAACCTGTTCCGGACGGTGATGGCCTACAACTGCCCCAACAGCCAGGGCTGCCCGCGCGTCCTGTACTTCTCGAACCCGGGCGTTCTCTACGGCGGCAGCCCGACCGGCATCAGCGAGGCCCTCGCGAGCTCGGCCAACAACGCGCTGAGCCTCAACGGCACGCGCGTCACGGTCGCGAACTTTCGCGCCAGCCCGGCCACGCTGAGCCTGGCGACGCCGAATGGCGGGGAATCCCGGCCGGCCGGCTCGACCTGGCCGATCCAGTGGACGGCCACCGGCCTCTCCGCGAGCGCCACGCTGACGCTGCAATATACCAACGGCTCGGTCACGAACACGATCGCCTCGGGCCTGCCCCGCGCCACGACCTCCTACAACTGGACGCTGCCGAACACCCAGGGCACGAACTGGCGGGTCGTCGTCTGCAGCCTCGTGGGCGGCGTTTGCGAGGCGCAGGACCAGTCGGATGCCCCGTTCTCGATCGTGGCCGCGGTCTCGACGCCGGCCGCTCGCGGTGACCTCGGCGGCGACTCGAAGCCCGACATCCTGTGGCACGACCAGTCGGCCGGGGCGCTGCGGCTGTGGTCCATGAACGGCACGCTGAAGACCGCGATCGCCGACCTCAACCCCGCGCGCGTCTCCGACCTGCAGTGGCAGGTCCGCGCCCTCGCCGACTTCAACGCGGACGGCAGGAACGACCTGCTGTGGCAGCACCTGGGCACCGGCGACCTGAGCCTGTGGCTGATGAACGGCGCGACCGCCGTCGCCTCGACGTCGCCGACGCCGGGCAACCGCGGCGGCACGGCCTGGCAGGTGCGCGGCGCCGCCGACGTGAGCGGCGACGGCAAGCCGGACATCCTCTGGCACAACCAGACGACCGGCGCGGTGCAGATCTGGACGATGAGCGCGCTCGCGCAGACCGGGACGCTGAGCGTCGGCACCCAGGTGGACACGCGCTGGGCGATCCGTGGCTTTGCCGACCTCGACGGCGACGGCGAGGCCGACATCCTGTGGCACCACCAGGACACGGGCGCGCTCTCGCTCTGGCGGCTGAACCACGGCTCCTTCGTCGCCACCACGAACCTGGCGCCGGCCGGCCAGCCGGACCTCGAGTGGCGGCCCGCGCAGGTCGCGGACTTCGACGGCGACGGCCGGAACGACGTGCTCTGGCAGAACGAGCGGACCCGACAGCTCTACGTCTGGGCCATGAACGGCACGGCCCTCCAGAGCACGCTGTGGGTGCTCGGCTGGCAGCGCGGCGTGACGGTCGTCTCGCGGCGCTCCTCCGGCGCCTGGCAGGTGGCGCCGCGCTGAGCGGGTGACGCGGCCGCGCGCGTTTCGGGCGATACTCGGCGCTGGCCGGGAGGGACTCCGATGACCACGCGACGCCGGGTGCTCCAGTCGATGACCGCCTCCGCGGGGCTGGCGGCGCTCGGGCCGCGCGGCCTCGCCGGCGGCGAGACCGGGGGCGTCGTGCCCGTGCCCGGCCGCGACCCGATCGACGACCCGTCTCAGGACTGGCCCTCCTTCCGCCTGGTCGCAAGAGAGCCGCTGACCTCGCCGCTCGACTACGGCGTCGGCTACAACTGGTTCGATCACCTCGGGGCCGGCGGGCTCTACGCCCGCAACGCCGGCTACCCGCTCGACCGGCCGATCTACCCGGATCTGTCGGATGCCGCCGCCTGGGTCGAGATCCGTAAGGCGCTCGACGAGATGCGTCCCGGCTTCATCCGCTTCGGCCTGCCGCCGGACCCCCACGTCGCGCCTGACGGCTCGTTCCGCAGCGGCACCGTCCACCTGAGGCGTCTCGCCTGGCTGGACGACTGGGCGCGCGCGAACGGCTGCACGATCCTGCTCGACCCGTTCCTGATCCCGACGGCCCACGAGTTCCCGGCCCCGTCGCTGCCGCCCGGCACGATCTGCAACATGGCCGCCCGCGACAACGTCGCGTACGCGGAGCGCTTCGTGGCCCCGCTGCTGCGCCACGTCGTCCACGACCTGCGGCTCGACAGCGTGCGCCTCTTCAACCCGGTCAACGAGCCGATGGAGTACGGCGTCTACCGCACGCCGCAGGGCGGGCCCGACGTCTACCGCCACTACGTCGACATGTACCGGCAGATGCGCGCGGCGCTCGACCGTGCCTCGGTCCCGCGCGAGCGGATGGGCCTCGTCGGCTGCGACACCTACACCCACCGCGTGCTGTTCCTGCCCGAGCAGGCGGCCCGCGGCATCGACATCGACCCGTTCGTCGACGTCTACTCCATCCACTTCTACTCGCTGCGCTTCGACAGCCTGCCGCCGGGCGAGGGGTCGTGGACCCGGCCGATCGGCGACCTGATGGAGGACACCGCGCGGCAGGTGCAGTACTGCCGCGAGCGCGGCAAGCGGCTGATCGCCGCCGAGATGGGCACCTTCTACTACGGCTGGCGGATGAACGACCCCTCCGGCGTCGCCTCCGCCGACGCGACGCTGACCGTGGCCGAGGGCGTCGTGCGCGGGATGAACGCGGGGCTCGGCGCCTTCGGGTTCTGGAGCTTCATGAACCCGAACGACATCGACGGCTGGTTCGGGATCGTGGGCCTCGACGAGCGGAGAAAGCTCGTGCGCTCCGGCCACCCGTGGGCCACCTACGGCCTGCTCTCGCGCTTCGCGCGCCCGGGCTCGCGGGTCCACCCGCTCGCCCTCGTGCCCTCGCGCAACGTCGCGCCGGTGCACGGCACGGCGCTCGTCGCCCCTTCGGGCGAGAAGACGATCCTGCTCGTCTGCGACGAGGCGGCGCGCCGCAGCCGCGTCGAGCTGGCGCTGCCTCAGGCGCTGCGGGCGCGGCGTTGGGAACGCCTGACGACCGACCGCGTGCGCCTGCAGCAGCCGCTGCCCGCGCTCGAACCGCAGGACCCGGCCCGGCTGCCGGTGGTCGTCAACCCGTTCAGCCTGACCGTGCTTCAGGGGAGGGATTGACCGTGAACGCACCCGTGACGCGCCGCCGATTCGTGGCCTCGCTGGGTTTCGCCGCCGCCGCCGCCGCAGGCCGCGCCGAAGAGAGAAAGCCGGACCGGCGCGAGGCGCTGCTGAGCCTGCGCGGGGGAGGGCCTGGCCCGGGCTTCGTGCCCGCGGCGTTCTTCCTCCACTTCGACGAGAACAAGCACTTCGGGCAGGCGGCCGTCGACGCGCACCTCGCGTACTTCCGCGCCACGGGCATGGACTTCGTGAAGGTCCAGTACGAGCGCACGTTCCCGGCGCGGCCGGAAATCCGCACGCCCGGCGACTGGAAGAACATGCCGCGCTACGGGCTCGACTTCTACCGCCCGCAGCTCGAGGTCGTCGAGGGCCTCGTCAAGGCCGCCGGCAAGGAGGCGCTCGTCCTGGTGACGCTCTACTCGCCCTTCATGTGCGCGGGCCACACGACGTCCCGGCCGCTGCTCGTGAAGCACCTCGAGCAGGACGGCGACGCCGTCCGCAAGGGCCTCGACACCATCACCGAGAGCCTGCTCGGGTTCGTGCGGGAGTGCCGGAGGCTCGGGGTCGACGGCTTCTACGCCTCGACGCAGGGCGGCGAGAGCGGCACGTTCCGCGACGCGGGCCTGTTCGCCCGCCACGTTGCGCCGACCGACCTGCGGCTGATGCGCGAGATCGACGCGACCTGCGCCTTCAACATCCTGCACGTCTGCGACTACGAGGCGCCGTACGCGGACCTCGCGCCGTTCCTTGCCTACCCGGGCCACGTGGTCGGCTGTCCGGCACGCCTGACGACCGGTGAGACGAACCTGCGCGAGCTGGCGCGCCGCTTCGGGCGGCCGATCATGGGCGGGCTGGACCGCAAGGGGGTGATCGCCACGGGCACCGACGAGGAGATCCGCCGCGCCGCGCAGGACGTGCTGAAGACCGCGCCGGAGCGCTTCATCCTCGGCGCCGACTGCACCGTCGCGAGCAACGCGCGCCGGGAGGGGCTGCGCGCCGCGATCGCCGCGGCCCACGACTTCCGCAGGGCCTGAACGGCGGACCGGGGCTACGGCCAGAGCAGCACGACGGTGCCGCGCGGAGCGAGGCTCACGCTCGGGCCGTCGGCGCTGACGGCGTCGGGCGGGCCGTACAGCACCGTCGGCCGCGCCTGGCGCGCCGTCGCGAGCCGGATCGTGCGCGCCGTGGCCGTGCCGTTCGTCACCACCGCCACCAGCCGGCTGCCGTTCTCCAGCACGCGCAGGATCGCGCCCGGCTCGCGCCCGGCGAACGTCACGGCGCCGAGCCCTTCGCGCGCGGGCGCGAGGAGCGAGCCCACGAGACGCGCCAGCGGCGCGCCGTCGCCGAGCCAGGCCCCGAGGCCGACCAGCGACGGGATCCAGACGGCCTCGCCCTTGCCGAGCCGGTGACGCGCGGCCGTGACGCGCTCGCCCTCGCGCCCGATCACCGTCGCGCCGAGCGGCTCGACCTCGGCCTGCCACAGGTGGAACGGCAGCACGAGCGGCGGCTGGTCGAGGCGCAGGCTTCCCGTCTCGCCGACCAGCCGCACCTCCTTCATCCGTGCCCCGAGGAGCGTGTCGAGCGGCGAGCGTCCGAGGGGCCAGGCGCGCGCCTCCGGGTCGAACAGGCCGCTGAGGCCCGTGACCA
>JBGASI010000378.1:0-5678 GCA_044229815.1 Vicinamibacteria bacterium
CCCGCCTCGACGCGCCCCAGGTGTCCCAGCTGGGTCAGGAAGAGGTCGGAGTCGACGCCGGTCGCGGCCAGCGACACGCGCCGGTTGGCGCGCAGCCCCTCGTCGGCGGCCATGTCGAGGACCTGGAACCCGTGCCCGTCGAAACGGGCGAGGCCGCCGAACGTCGCCAGCCACACCTCGCCGCCGGGCAGGACGACGAGGTCGGTGACGGTGTTCTGGGGAAGCCCTTCCGCCGTGGTCCAGTGGACGACACGGTAGTCGCCCTGCGTGGTCCGGGAGGGACCGTGGGCGAGGGTGGTCCCCGCGGCGGCGGCGAGCCGCGCGCCGAGCGTCAGCCAGGCGATGAGGAGCACCGCTCCAGCGGGCCCGCGCGTGCGTTTCGTCAAGTGCGCGGCATTCTACCGCGCCGGCGCGGCCGCCCTTCAGGCCAGCCGGGTCTTCAGCGGAGCAGCAGCATCAGGACCGCGGCGACGAGCGCCGCGTAGAGCGACGCCTGCGACAGGGCCTCGAGGGCGACGAGGAACGCGCGGCCGGTGCTCACGTCGAGCTGGCGCCGGAACCAGCCCGTCTCGGCGCCGAGATACCAGGCGCAGCCCAGCACGAACAGCGCCTCGGCGGCGAGTCGCGCCGCGGCGAGTTCCGCACGCATCACGATCCCGGCGACCGAGATGGCCAGCGCGAAGGGGGCCGTCAGGTAGCATTGGCTGAAGAACGGGGCGCGCAGCGCCTTGCGGTCGAGGTCGAGCTGCCGGCGGCGGACGAGGGTCGTCGCCGCCGCCAGGGGAAAGACGCTGACCATCAGCGCCCGCAGCATCAGCAGGTTCTGCTCGGAGCCTCGCCCTGCTCCGCGTCCGAGTAGACCGTCGCGGCCGCCGGGTGGGCCAGGATGCGCCACATCGTCCGCGGGTAGAAGACGAGCCAGCTCATGACCTCGTAGAGCAGCTCCTCGATCGACCGGATCACCTTGATGAAGTCCATCGGGTCTCTCCGGCGACGTCTCGAACGCCCCTACCCTAGAACGGGTAGCCGAAGCCGAAGTAGTAGCGGGTCCCTTCCTTGCTGTTGGCCGCGACCGCGTGCAAAGTGACCGGCGTGCCGACGGGCTGCAGCAGGAGGCCGCCGCCGAGGGAGGTGTGCCAGGCGTCCGACGACTCGTTCTCCAGCCAGACCCGGCCGATATCGCCGAAGCCCACGAGGCCGAGGCGCATGGGGACGATCAGGAAGTTCGCGGTGCCCAGCCAGGCGCGCAGGGAGACGCCACCGAAGACGGACGAGTTGCCGATGAAGCGGCGGCTGCGGAAGCCGCGGTTGTTGGTGCCGCCGATGGCCGCGGCCTCGAACCACGGGGCGTCGCCCCAGAGCTTGCGGCCGCCGACGCGCACCGCCAGGTGCGCGCGCGTGGTCCCCGCGTAGGCGGCGAGCACACCGTCGGCGCCGCCGTACTGGGCGGTCACGTCCCACGCCTTGGGGACGAAGAAGCCGGCCGCCTTCACGTTGACGCCGGTCACGTGCTCGTCCGACTGCGTGTCCGAGATGCCCTCGGCGATGTTGATGCCGCCGCTGCTGTCCGGGCGCTGGCGGGAGTCGAAGTGCAGGCCGCCGCGGATCGCCACCTGTCCGAAGTCGCCGACGCCGTAGGGCGTGGTGCTGCCGATGATCGTGTCGTACGTCGTCGGGGTCTGCGCGTAACGCAGCTCCGGGCCGACGTAGGCCTCGAGGCGGCGGCCCAGGTCGTAGCGCAGGGTGGGGCTCGCGAAGAGCACCTTCTGCTCGGCGCGGTAGCGGCGTCGGGTCGGATCGGAGGCGGACTCGAGGATGCTCTCGTTGCCGTAGCCGAAGAAGTTGAACTGCTCGATGTCGGAGGCGAAGGCGGCAAAGCGGAAGGCGAGGCCGGACGCCGGACGCCGGAAGGTGCCCTCGTACTCGACCTTGCCGGTGCCGTCGCCCGTGGCGATCGCCGCCCGCAGCGCCTGGACGCTCGCCGCGGGCTGCGTCCGGAAGCCCCAGGCCGTGCGCGTGACCCCGTAGCCGAGGACGAAGTCGATGTCCGGGTGGTAGACGACGAGCCCGCCCGTCGTCGACCAGTGGCCGAAGCTGCGAGGCTCGATCCACGGGGCGTCCTTCACGGGATCGGGGTTCTTCCACTCGACGTGGCGGACGCTCGTGCCCTGGCCGCGCGCCACGTCGATCGTGCCGGCGTCGCGCCAGACCTCTGTGCCGCCGCTCTTCGAGTCGTCGACGACGTCCTGCCCGCCGCCCGCGATCACGCGCACCCGGATCGGCCCGCCGGCCGGTCCGGTCCGCTCGACGTGGTCGTCGCCGCCGTGCAGGTAGACCCGCACCTCGTTCGTCTCGGAGGGCTTGAAGACCCGGTGGTAGTAGGGGAGGGCGCCGGCCGTCGCCAGCGAGATCGAGACGTCCAGCGCTCCGTCCTGCGCCCTCGCCAGAGTGACGCGTTCCGGCTGGTCGGAGGCATGCACGTCCACGTCGCGCGCGTAGTAGCGGTACACGCGCAGGACGAAGTCGACGAGCGCCGCACGCCGCGTCTTCAGGGCCGTGATCTTGCCGGGGCCGTCGAGCGCGAACCACTCCGGTGGCATCGCTCGCAGCCCCTGCTCGATCGCGGCGTCGGTGAAGCGCCCCTGGAGGTCACGCGCCGCCTGCTCCCAGGCCGCGCCGTCGAGGTCGCTCAGCAGCCAGCGGTCGACCTCGAAGTTGTTCATGAGCGGCCCTTCGAGCTTCCCCGCGAACTTGTCCGTGAACTTGAGCAGCCTCGGAATGTGGCCGCGCATCGACATCATCACCATGCCGTCGTGGTGGACGAGGACCATGTCCGGGTCCTCGGGCAGCGCCTGCCACAGGTCCTTTCCGGGGACGCGCATCCAGCGCCACTGGCCCTTGTGCCGGTCGAAGTTGTCGACCCACAGGTCGAGGATGCGCGCGCGCAGGAAGGCCTGGCTGTCGATCCGCTGCTCCGGGCCCGCGAGCCAGCGCTTCCACAGCTCGGTGGTGGAGACGATCTCGGTCGCCCCCATGAACCCGGGGTTGCTCGAGGAGACGGGCAGCGGGAACTCCTCGATCGTGCCGTACTGGTTCGCGAAGTGCTCGCGGAACTTCCCGAGCGCCGGGTCGTCCGGCATGAGGACGAGTCGCGGCCGGGTGTGCGGGACGCCCGCCGCCTCGGCGAGGGGCGCGAGGATGACCGCCGCCGCCGGGTGGGTGCCCGAGTTCTGGTCGCGGATGATCTTCCCGGGCAGGCGCTCGCGCCAGGCCGTCGGCAGCATCCGCTCCGGGTGCTTCTGCAGCGAGCGGAAGGTGTAGGCCCGGCCGTCGGCTCCCTTGAACGCGAGGCCCAGGCTCTGCAGCTGGCCGACCTCGCGGACGGGCGTGAGACCGCCGGCCTCCGCCTTGAGATCGAGGACCGGGGCCGTCACGGGCGTGGTCCAGAGCTTGCGGTAGCCCTTGCCGAACCAGAACGCCTCGAAGGAGCCGGCGGCGAACCCGGGCTCCACCGTCACGGCGCGTGTCTCCTCGGCCCCAGCGCCGCCGCAGTGGAGTGCCAAAGCCAAGACGAGCCCCGCCACGATGTTCCTTGCACGCATCCCACGCGCCTCCTGATCCGTGTGCCACTCCGGTCCGATCCGCATCCCGGCGAAGTCCAATAGGCTAGCCGGCCGCCCGCGCAGCGGCTATCCGAATCGTGCCAGGCCGCCGCTGGCAAGATTCGGATAGTCGCCCGGGCGCGGGCATCCTATACTTGCCGACTTCACGAGGGGCCGGGAGGAGGAGCGCCCGCCGCGCCCCGCTTCCCAGGCCGTTGAAACCGCAGAAGCGTATACCGAGGTGACATGAACGCAACCACCGTCGACGGCGGTGCGGAAAGGCGCGGTCCGCTCGACCGCCTGCTGGGCCTGTTCTCGGACGTCCAGGCAGGCGAGGGCGGACGAGCGCTGCTGATGCTGGCCAACGTCTTCCTGATCCTGGTCGCGTACTACATCATCAAGACGGTCCGCGAGCCGCTGATCCTCGGCACGGAGGTTCCCGGGTTCCTGCAGCGGCTGGGGATCAAGGGCCCCGCCGAGGTGAAGGCCTACGCCGCGGCCGGGCAGGCCCTGGTGCTGATGGCGTTCGTCCCGGCCTACAGCTGGTTCGCCTCGCGCGTCGACCGCATGAAGCTGATCGTGGGCGTGACGCTGTTCTTCGTCGCGAACATCCTCGCCTTCGCCGCCTCCGTCGCCGCGGGGATGCCCTTCGTCGGCGTCGCCTTCTACGTCTGGGTGGGCTTCTTCAGCCTGTCGATCATCGCGCAGTTCTGGTCGTACGCGAACGACATCTACACGAAGGAGGCCGGCAACCGCCTGTTCCCCGTGATCGGCATCGGCGCCACCGCCGGCAGCCCGGTCGGGGCCTGGATCGCCGGGCAGCTCTTCGGCGCGCACGTGAGCGTGATGGTGATGCTGTTCGTCGCGGCGGGGCTGCTGCTGGCGAGCCTCGTGATCTACGTCGTGGTGAACCGGGAGACCCCGGGCGCCAAGGCCGCCGCCGCGGCGGGGGGCGCGCAGGCGACGCTCGGCACCGGCAACGGCTTCTCGCTGGTGTTCGCCAACCGCTACATCCTGCTGATCGCGGTGCTGCTGGTGGTGCTCAACGTCGTCAACACGATCGGCGAGTACGTGCTGAGCCACCTGGTGGTCGAGCACGCCTCGGCGCTGCTGGCGGCCGACGCGAGCTTCGACAAGAACGCCTACATCGGCGCCTACTACGGCAGCTACTTCTTCTGGGTGAACGTGCTGGCGGTGCTGCTGCAGGCGTTCGTGGCCTCGCGGCTCGTGAAGTACTGCGGCCTCGCCGGCGTCCTCTTCGCGCTCCCGGTGATCGCGCTCGGCGCCTACGGCATGGTGGCGATCGGTGCCACGATCGCGGTCGTGCGCTGGGCCAAGACCGCCGAGAACTCGACGGACTACTCGGTGATGAACACGGCCAAGCAGCTGCTCTGGCTGCCGACGACGCGCGAGGAGAAGTACAAGGCCAAGCAGGCGGTCGACAGCTTCTTCGTACGCCTGGGCGATCTCGCCGCCGCCTTCGTGGTCTTCGCGGGCACGGCCTGGGTGACGCTCGACGCGAGCGGCTTCGCGATCGTCAACCTCTGCTTCGTCGCCGTCTGGCTCGCGCTCGCGTTCGCGCTCGTCCGCTGGAACCGGCGGCTCACCTCGGAGAAGCAGGCCTAGAGCGCGCGGTGAGCGGGTGGACCCGCCGAGCCGACTTGTACTAGGCTGCGGCAACCGCCGCATGGGACAGCTCGCTCGCCACACGCTTCTCGCGCTGCAGTTCCTGGCCCTGGCGGGCGCGCCCGTCGCGCACGCGACCGGCGCCCACGCCGAAGCCGCGCCCGAACACCCCGCCGCCGCGGTCCCGATCCGGATCGGCAACCGCACGGTCGCCACCCTGCGCGGCACGCTGCTCGGCTACAGCGCGCAGGAGCGCGCCGCGGCGGCCGAGCGGCGGGTCCAGGACCTGATCGACAGCGGCTCGCTGGACAAGCTCACCACGCGCCCCGTGGCGAACGCCGTGGCCGTCGAGGGGGGCGGCCGCTCGCTCTTCCTGATCACCCCCGACGACGTCAACGCGCTGCTCGAGGAGACGCCGCTGCTGGTGGCGCAGCAGGCCTCGCGCGCGCT
>JBGASI010000379.1:0-5040 GCA_044229815.1 Vicinamibacteria bacterium
TGCTTCACCACGGCCTCCGCAATCCCGCGCGAGACGCGGCGGATGTGCGACGCGGGCGGGAACAGCATGCCGGCGTCGAAGTCCTCCTGCTGCACCTCGCTCGCCAGCCGCACCGCGGCGGCGGCGAACATCGACTCGGTCACCTCCCGCGCCTCCGAGACGAGGACGCCGAGGCCGACGCCCGGGAACACGAAGACGTTGTTGCCCTGGCCGATCTTGATCGTGCGACCGCCGTAGGGGACCGGCTCGAACGGGCTGCCGGTGGCGATCAGGGCGCGCCCGCCGGTCCAGTTCACGATGTCGACGGGCTTCGCCTCCGACTTCGAGGTCGGGTTCGACATCGGGAAGATCACCGGCCGCTCCACGTGCGCCGCCATCTCGCGCACGATCAGCTCGGTGAAGGTGCCGGGCTCGCCCGAGGTGCCGATCAGCACCGTCGGCTTCACCGCGCGCACCACCGCCGCCAGGTCGCGCGGCCGGCCCTTGCCCATGCCGTGCCGCTCGGCCAGCGCCGCCGGCCAGGCGAACGGCCGCTTGTGCTCGTCCTTGATCTCCTGGTCGTCGACCACCAGGCCGTGGCTGTCGAGGTTCGCGATCGCGGCGCTCAGCGCCTCGCCGCTCATCCCGGCGCGCTGCAGCGCGTCGCGCAGCAGGCGCGCGATGCCGATGCCGGCCGCGCCCGCGCCGAGGATCACGGTGCGCTGCTCGGTCAGCGGCACGCCGGTGGCCCGGCAGCCGGCCATGATCCCGGCCACCGCGACGGCCGCCGTGCCCTGGATGTCGTCGTTGAAGCAGGTGATCTGCTTGCGGTACTTGTCGAGCAGGTGGAAGGCGTTCGTCTTCTTGAAGTCCTCCCACTGCAGCAGCGCCATCGGGAAGCGGAACTTGACGGCCCGCACGAACTCGTCGACGAGCGCGTAGTACTCCTCGCCGCGCAGCCGCGGGTGGCGCCAGCCGAGGTACAGCTCGTCCTCGAGCAGCGACTTGTTGTCGGTGCCCACGTCGAGGCTGATCGGCAGCGTCTGGGCCGGGTGGATCCCCGCCGCCGCGCAGTAGAGGGCCAGCTTGCCGATCGGGATGCCCATGCCGCCGGCGCCCTGGTCGCCGAGGCCGAGGATGCGCTCGTTGTCGGTGACCACGATCAGCCGGATGTCCTGGAACGGCGCGTTCGCGAGCACGTCGTCGATGCGCCCGCGCTGGCCAGGCGTGATCCACAGGCCGCGCGCGCGGCGGAAGATGTGGCTGTACTCCTGGCACGCCTTGCCGACGGTCGGCGTGTAGACGACCGGCATCAGTTCCTCGATGTGCTCGACGAGCAGGCGGTAGAACAGGTGCTCGTTGCGGTCCTGCAGGGCCGCGAGGCCGATGTAGCGCTCGAGCGGCTCCTCCTTGCGCATGATGTTGCGGTAGACGCGGCCGAGCTGCTGGTCGAAGGTGCTGACCGCGTCGGGCAGCAGCCCCTCGAGCCGCAGCGCCGCGCGCTCCTCGCGCGTGAACGCCGTGCCCTTGTTGTACATGGGGTGGCGCAGCAGGCGCTGGCCGCGGTACGGGACCTCCACGTACGGCCGGCCGTTCTCGTCCTGCTTCAGGCGGTAGGGTTCCACGGGAGACCTCCTCGCGATGTGCCCGGTCGATCGCGTCGCGCTGCCCGCACGTTTTGCGGGCAGGCGGACGCCGTTCGGAGAGGGTGCAATAAGGAAGCCAGATGGGGGCGGTGAGAGATCTTTGTGACGCTGCCGCGTTCGGCGGTTTTGGCCCGTTCGCGCCGGTCCGTGGCGTCGTCGTCCGTGCGCCCCGTGCTACGCTGCCCGCATCCCTAGGCTGAGGTCACGCTCATGATCCCTCGTTACTCGCGTCCGGAGATGGCGCGCCTGTGGTCCGACGAGAGCCGCTTCGGCGCGTGGCTCGAGGTCGAGATCGCGGCCAGCGAGGTGCTGACCGCCCGCGGCGTCGTGCCGCCGGAGGCGCTCGCCGCGATCAAGGCGAAGGCCCGCTTCGACGTGGCGCGCATCGAGGAGATCGAGCGCGAGGTCCAGCACGACGTGATCGCCTTCGTCTCGTGCGTGGCCGAGAGCGTCGGCCCGGAGGGCCGCTGGCTGCACTACGGGCTCACCTCGTCGGACGTGGTCGACACGGCGCTCGCGATGCTGATGCGCGACGCCTGCGACCTCGTGCGAGCCGACCTGCTGGACCTGATGGAGGCCGTGAAGCAGCGGGCCCTGCGCCACAAGGACGCACCGATGATCGGCCGCACCCACGGGGTCCACGCCGAGCCGATGACCTTCGGCCTGAAGATGGCGCTCTGGCATTCCGAGCTGCAGCGCGACCTGGCACGGCTCGACCGCGCGAGGGAGACAATCGCGGTCGGCAAGCTCTCGGGCGCCGTCGGCACGTTCTCCCACCTGCCGCCGGAGGTCGAGGAGGCGGTGTGCGCGAAACTCGGCCTGCGCCCCGCCGCCGTGGCCTCGCAGGTGCTGCAGCGCGACCGGCACGCCGAGGTGATGACGACCCTCGCCATCGTCGCGGCCAGCCTCGAGAAGTTCGCGACCGAGGTGCGCGCGCTGCAGAAGACCGAGGTGCGCGAGGTCGAGGAGCCGTTCGGCTCGGGCCAGAAGGGCTCCTCGGCGATGCCGCACAAGAGGAACCCCGTCGGCTGCGAGCAGGTGAGCGGCCTGGCGCGGCTGGTGCGGGCGAACGCGCTGGCCTCGCTCGAAAACGTGGCGCTGTGGCACGAGCGCGACATCTCGCACTCCTCCGTGGAGCGCGTGATCGTGCCCGACAGCTTCCTCGCGCTCGACCACATGCTGGCCCGCTTCACCCGGATCGTGAAGGGGATGAACGTCGACGAGGCGCGCATGCGCCGCAACCTCGAGCTCGGCCGCGGGCTCGTCTTCTCGGGGCAGCTGCTGCTGGAGCTGACCGCGCGCGGGATGCGCCGGGAGGACGCGTACCGCGTCGTGCAGGGCCACGCGATGGAGGCCTGGAAGAGCGAGGGCGACTTCCGGCAGCGGGTGCTCGACGACCCGGAGATCCGCGCCGCCCTGCCGCTCGAGGCGCTCGAGGCCGTGTTCCGGCTCGAGCGCTACCTGGCGCACACCGACGAGGTGTTCGCGCGCGTGTTCGGGGTGGAGAAGCCGGCCTCGACGCGTTCGCCAGAGCCGGTCGACTAGGCGCTCAGCGGCGGGCGCGGAACCCGCCCCGCGACCGCACCGGGCACGGCCCCCGCGGTGTCGCGACCCGTGGCGCGCGCAGGCGGCGCGGGGCGCGACTCGCGCTCGAGGCAGGCATCGCAGATGCCGTGGCTGACCTTGGCCTCGCCGAGGGGCTCGCGCGAGCCCATGTACTTCTGGCACCAGGCGCAGACAGTGACCATCTTGCCGGACCTCGTCCCGAAGGGAGGACGCTCCACGACGCGGTGCGCCGCGTCGGACCGGGATCCTAGCGCAATATCCTTGGCGAAGGAAAGTCCCCGGTTGCGGGGGTGGCACTCCGCGCCCGGTCGAGCCACAGCAGGGCGCCCGCCAGCAGCAGGACGCTTGAGTTGACCGCGAGGCCGGTCTGGGGCGCCAGGAGGCGCAGGGCGATCGCGCCGGCCACCAGCCGCGCCGCCTCGGCCACAGGCGCCCAGCGCCGCCCGTCCAGCAGGGCCCCGAGCGTCGTCAGGCTGACGACGATGCCGACGGCCCCGGCGATCGCCGCGCCTGCCGGCAGCTGGTCGCTCGCGTAAAGGAAGGCGGCGGCGGCCAGGTTCACGAGGCCGAACTGTGCGAGCACGTAGGCCTTCAGCGCGAGGGGCAGCGGCACGTCGTAGCGGACGCACGTGGCCCGGTCCACCTCGGGCGGCGGGACGAAGCCGCCCAGCTCGTCCGGCCGCCAGCCCGGCCGCTTCCACAGCACGCGCAGGCGGTCGAGGGGCCGCGCGCCGCGCGTCACCTGCCACATCTCCGCCCAGTAGTGCAGGTTGGCCCACACGGGGTTCCAGCTCGCGAGCGGCCGCGTGATCCCGTAGACGGGCTCCTCGCGCTCCTGGCCGAAGGTCCCGAACAGGCGGTCCCAGACGATAAGGGTTCCGCCGTGGTTGCGGTCGATGTACTTCGGGTTGCGCGCATGGTGGACCCGGTGGTGCGACGGGGTGTTGAGGACCCATTCCAGCGGGCCGAGACGGCCGACGAGGCGCGTGTGGATCCAGAACTGGTAGAGCGTGTTGAAGGACGAGACGGCCAGGAACATCGCGGGCGGGAAGCCGGCGAGCGCGAGGGGCAGGTAGAAGACCCAGGAGAAGGCCGGCTGGAACGCCCCCTGGCGCAGCGCGACGGTCAGGTTGTACTCCTCGCTCTGGTGGTGGACGACGTGCGCTGCCCAGCCCGCAGCCACCTCGTGGCTCCAGCGGTGGAACCAGTAGTAGAGGAAGTCGACGCCCACGAAGCACGCCGCCCAGGCCCAGGGCGCGAACGGCAGCGCGAGCAGGCGGTGCGCCTCGTAGAGCCAGGCGTAGCCGGCGAACAGGGCGCTCTTCAGGAACACCTCGAGGACCTGCTGCAGGATCCCGCAGGAGAGGTCGTTCACCGAGTCGGCGAGGCGATACGTCTCGCGCTCGAGCAGGCGCGCGGCGAGCAGCTCGACGCCGATCAGCAGGAAGAACGCCGGGATCGCGAGGTGGATGTAGCTCACGGCCTGGAAACCGGCGCGCATTGTAGCGCCCGGCGGGAGCCCGGGGGGCCGCCGTGGCGCCGCTCACCACCGGGGGCGGCGCGGCCGGCGTATGCTCCCGGAGGCGCGGACCGCGCCGGGGGAGGTCGGATGATGAGCTGGCGCCGGGCCCTGTCGATGGTGGCGGTGGCCCTGCTGTGCGCGCTGCGGCCATCGGCGGGCGCCGCCGCGGCCGCTCCCCGGCTGTTCGGCTCGCGCGCGGCGGCGACGAACGGGCCCTCCGCCGGAAGTGCTTCCGGCCTCGGCCTCGGCGTCGTCCGCTCCCGGCCCGTGCGGCTCAACCCCCAAGCCCTCCCGGGGAGCGATGGAGCGGGCACCCTGCCGCGGATC
>JBGASI010000009.1:0-22841 GCA_044229815.1 Vicinamibacteria bacterium
CGGCCGCGAGCACCCGTCCCCACTTGGGGTCGCCGCCGTGCAGCGCCGTCTTGACGAGCGGCGACTCGCCGACGACCCGCGCGATGCGGTCGGCCTCGGCCGCGGTGCGCGCGCCCTCGACCCGCACCTCGGCCACGCGCGTCACGCCCTCGCCGTCACGCACGATCGCCCGCGCGAGCTGCCGCGCGACCTCTGCGAGCGCGTCGCGGAAGGCGTCGAAGTCCGCCCCCTCGCCCGCGACCCTCGCGCCGCTCGCGCCGCTCGCCAGCACGAGCGCGCAGTCGTTCGTGGAGGTGTCGCCGTCCACGGTCACCCGGTTCAGGCTCTCGCCGACGGCGTGCGCCAGCGCCCGCCGCAGCAGCGCCGGCTCGACCGCCGCGTCGGTCGTGAAGAAGGCCAGCATCGTCGCCATGTTCGGGGCGATCATGCCGGCCCCCTTGGCCATGCCCCCGACCACGCACGTCGCTGCGCCGACCCGGAACTCGACCGAGGCCTCCTTCGGGCGGGTGTCGGTCGTCAGGATCGCCTGAGCCGCGTTCGCCCCGCCGTCCGCCGCGAGCGCGCGGGCGGCCTGAGGTACCGCGGCGCGCAGCTTCTCCATCGGCAGGCGCACGCCGATGACGCCGGTCGAGGCGACGAGCACCTCGCCCGGCGCGCAGCCGAGCGCGCCCGCGACGAGCGCGGCCGTCTCGCGCGCGTCCGCGAGGCCGGCCTCGCCGGTACCGGCGTTGGCGCAGCCGGCGTTCGCGACCACCGCGCGCGCCCGGCCGGCCGCGAGGTGCTCGCGCGAGACGAGCACCGGCGCGGCCTTCGCGAGGTTCATCGTGAAGACGCCGGCCGCGCTGCACGTCGCGTCGGCGACGAGCAGCGCGAGGTCCGGGCGGCCGGGCTTGATGCCGGCCGCGACGGCCGCCGCGCGGAACCCGCGCGGCGCGGTGACGCCGGTGCCCATCCGGCTACTGCTTCGCCGGGCCGGGGTGGGCGATCGGCTGCGTGATCTCCACCGCCTTCACGTCGACCGTGACGCGGTCGCGCGTCAGGGCGCGTACGCGCTCGGGCAGGCCGAACAGGCGGATGAAGCCCTCGGCGTCCTTGTGGTCGTACGCCATGCCCTCGCCGAACGTGGCGAGGTCCTGGCGGTAGAGGCTGCGCGGCGAGCGGCGGCCGACAGCCTCCGCCGTGCCCTTGTACAGGCGCAGGCGCACCTCGCCCGTGACCTCCTTTTCGGTCTCGTCCACGAAGGCTGCGAGCGCCTCGCGCAGGGTCGAGAACCACAGGCCGTCGTAGATCAGCTGCGCGTAGCGGACCGAGACCGACTGCTTGTAGTGCAGCGTGTCGCGGTCGAGCACCAGCCGCTCGAGCTCGCGGTGCGCGATGTGCAGCACGGTGCCGGCGGGCGTCTCGTAGACGCCGCGCGACTTGATGCCGACGAGGCGGTTCTCCACCAGGTCGAGCCGGCCGACGCCGTGCGCCCCGGCGACGCGGTTGAGGGTCTCGATCATCTCCACCGGCCCGAGGCGCTTGCCGTCGAGCGAGACCGGCACGCCCTCCTCGAAGGCGAGCGTGATGAACGCCGGCTGGTCGGGGGCGTCGAGCGGGTCGACGGTGAGCTTGAACATGGCCTTCTGCGGGGCGTCCCAGACGTCCTCGAGGTTGCCGCCCTCGTGCGAGAGGTGCCACAGGTTGCCGTCGCGGCTGAAGATGTCCTTGCGCGACTGCTCGACGGGTACGCCGTGCTTGGCGGCGTAGTCGAGCGCGTCCTCGCGCGAGCGGATCGTCCACTCGCGCCACGGCGCGATCACCCGCAAGTGCGGCGCGAAGGCGCCGTAGGTGACCTCGAAGCGGACCTGGTCGTTGCCCTTGCCAGTGGCGCCGTGCGAGAGCGCGTCGGCGCCCTCCTCGAGGGCGACCTGCGCCTGGTGGTACGCGAGCAGCGGCCGCGCGAGCGCGGTCCCGAGCAGGTAGCGATCCTCGTACACGGCGCCCGCGGCGAGCGCCTTGTAGCAGTAGTCGCGCACGAACTCCTCGCGCAGGTCGCGCACGATGCACTTGCTGGCGCCGGTCTTGAGGGCCTTCGCCTTCACCGCGTCGTAGTCGTCGCCCTGGCCCACGTCGCCGCAGAAGGCGATCACCTCGGCGCCGCCGTAGTGCTCCTTCAGCCAGGGGATGATGATCGAGGTGTCGAGCCCGCCCGAGTAGGCCAGTACCACTTTCTTGACGCTGCTCATCGTCGTCCGCTCTCCTTGGTTCTCAGCCCGTCCGTCCCAGCGAATCGTAGTCCGTTTTTCGTCCGTGCCCCCGCCCGCCGGGGACGAGCGCGGCTCAGGCCCCCGCGCCGGTCGCCAGCACCTCGTCGAGCGCCGCCAGCAGCTGGCGGATCTCGCCGCGCTTGACGACGAGCGGCGGCAGCAGGCGCAGCACCTTCTCGCCGGCCTTGACCGCGAGGATGCCCTTCTCTTTGAGGCCCTTCAGCACCGGCGCGGCCTCGCCCTTCAGCTCGACGCCGATCATCAGGCCCAGCCCGCGGACCTCGGCGATCGCGCCCTTGTGCTTCTTCGCGAGCTTCTTCAGCCCGCGCTGCAGGTAGAGGCCGCGCGCGGCGACGTCGTCGAGGAAGCCCGGCTCCTCGAGGTGGTCGAGCACCGCGTTCGCTGCGGCCGCGCAGACGGCGTTGCCGGCGAAGGTCGAGCCGTGGTCGCCGACCTTGAGGGCGCCCGCGAGGGAGTCCCTGAGCAGGATGGCGCCCATCGGCAGCCCGCCGGCCAGGGGCTTGGCGAGCGTGAGGATGTCCGGCACCACACCCGAGTGCTGGAACGCGAACATCTTCCCGGTGCGCCCAAGGCCGCACTGGATCTCGTCGAACACCACGAGCGCGCCCTTCTCGCGGCAGATCGACTCCATCCCGCGCAGGAACTCGGTCGTCGCCGGCCGGATCCCGCCCTCGCCCTGCACCGGCTCGATCATCACCGCCGCCGTCTTCTCGTTCACCGCGGCGGCCAGCGCCGCGAGGTCGTTGCGCGGCACGAAGCGCACGCCGGGCACGAGCGGCTCGAAGGGCTCGCGGTACTTCGCCGTCCAGGTGGTCGACAGCGCGCCCATCGAGCGGCCGTGGAAGGAGTGCTCGAACGCGACGTAGTCGGTCCGCCCCTCCTCCTTGCCGATCCGGCGCGAGAACTTCATCGCGCCCTCCCAGGCCTCCGTGCCCGAGTTCGTGAAGAAGACCTTCGACGGGAAGGCGAGCGCGACGAGCCGCTGCGCGAGCCGGCTCGCGGGCTCGTTGTGGTAGAGGTTGCTCGTGTGGATGAGCGTCTCGGCCTGCTTCTTGACCGCCGCGACGATCTTGCGGTCGCCGTAGCCGAAGCCGTTGACCGCGATGCCGGCCGCGAAGTCCAGCCACTCGCGGCCATCCTTGTCCCACAGCTTCGAGCCCTTGCCCTTCACCAGCACCAGGTCGCGGTCGTAGACGGGCAGCAGTGCGGTCGTCATCTCTTCCCTCCCGCGCCGGCCGTGGCCGGCGTGTCGTCCTTCCGTTCCGAGAGCCCGCCGAGGATGCGTGTCCCCGCAAAGCCACCCTCGAGGCGGGCCTTGCCGGCGATCACGACCTCCGGTATCCCCGCCGCCGAGGCGGCGAGCGCCACCCTGACCTTGAGCGCCATCCCGCCGGCGATCGTGCCGTCGTCGATCCGCTGCCGCGCCTCGTCCGGCGTGAGCGTCTCGGCGGGGCGTCCGTCGATCCGCACGCCGTCCACGTCCGACAGGTAGACGAGCGTCGTGGCCGAGAGGGCGCGCGCGATGCCGAGCGCCGCCTCGTCGGCGTTGACGTTGACGCTCTCGCCGTCCGGGCCGCTCGACACCGGCGAGACGACCGGCAGGAAGCCGCCCGCCCACAGCGCGCGGATCGCGGAGACGTCGACCCGCTCGGGCGTGCCCACGCGGCCGAGGCCGGGCTCGAGCCGCGCGCGCACGAGCGAGCCGTCGCGCCCGGAGAGGCCGAGCGCCGGCACGCCGGCCCGGCTCAGGCCGGCGGCGAGCGCCTTGTTGGCGAGGCCGGAGAGCACCATCTCCACGACGTCCATCGCCTCGTCCGTGGTCTCGCGCCGGCCGTCCACGAAGCGCGACTCGATCGCGAGCGCCTTCAGCAGGCGGTCGACCGCGCGGCCGCCGCCGTGCACGAGGACGGCGTTGCCGTCGCTCCGCCGCACCTCCTCGGCCAGCGGTGCGACGAGCCCCGGGTCCTCGAGCGCGGGGCCGCCGACCTTGTAGACGCGCACGCTCACGCCACGCCGCCTTTCGCCTCGAACGCGGAGACGAGGCCGTCCGTCTCGGGGAAGCCGAGCGCCAGGTTCAGGTTCTGGACGGCCTGGCCCGCGGCGCCCTTGACGAGGTTGTCGAGCGCCGAGAAGACGACCGCGCGCCCGGCGGCCGCCTCGTGCGCCGAGATCCGGCAGTCGTTCGTGAGCACGACGTCGGAGAGGCGCGGCGGCTTGCCGTCGCCGACGTGCACGAACGCGCTGCCGTCGTAGAAGGCGTGCAGCGCCTCGCGCAGCGCGGCGACGCCCTGCTTCGGCCTCACGTAGAGCGCGCTGAGGATCCCGCGCTTCACCGGCAGCAGGTGCGGGCAGAACGTCAGCTGCAGCGCCTGGCCCGTCGTCTCGGCCAGCACCGCTTCGATCTCGCCCACGTGCCGGTGGACGCGGCCGGGCGAGTAGGCCGAGAAGTCGTCCGTCACCTCGCAGAACAGCAGGTCCTCGCGCAGCGTGCGGCCCGCGCCGGTCGCGCCGCTCTTCGCGTCGGCGATGATGTCGCCGGGCTCGATCAGCCCCTCGCGCAAGAGCGGCACGAGCGGCAGCAGCACGGAGGTCGCGTAGCAGCCGGGGTTCGACACCAGCCGCGCGCCAGGGAGCCGGTCGCGGTACACCTCGGTGAGGCCGAACACGGCCTGGCCGAGGAGGTGCGGGGCCTCGTGGTCCTGCCCGTACCACTCCTTGTAGGACTGCGCCGTCGGCAGGCGCAGGTCGCCCGAGAGGTCGACGACGACCGCTTCGGGACGCGCCTCGCGCAGCTTCGCCGCGTAGCGCGCCGAGACGCCGTGGGGCAGCGCGAGCAGGTAGGCGTCCGCGGGCTCGTCGAGCCCCTTCTCGTGCGCGAGGTGCCCGCCGCCGCTGCCGGTCGTGAACGCCACGCGGGCGCGCGGGTGCGCGCGCAACAGCCGCACGGCCTCGCGCCCCGAGTACCCCGTGGCCCCGAACACCCCGACGCGCGCGCCCACTTCGCCCTCCACAAGAAAAAACCCGCCGGTCGTCCCGGCGGGTCTCACGAGACCGGCTCGACGCTCTGCCACCTGGCCTAGGCCGCCGTCTCCTCCCGCCGCGCGGACGTGGCTCGCCTGACGCGGGCCCCCGGTCGCACAGCGGCATCTCTCAACATGGCAATCCCGAATGATAGGGCCATGGGCGCGGGTGTCAAGGGCGAAGCTCGGTGCCGACCTTCAGGCGATCGAGGTAGCTCCGGTACACGAAGGAGCGGTCGCGCTTCTTTCCGGTCGTCTCGACGAGCACGCCTGCAGTGACGAGCAACTCGATCGCCCGGCCCGCAGTGGGCTTGGTCGTCTCCACGAGCTTCATCACCGACGCGACGGTCACGACCGGGCGGCGCGGCAGGAGCTCGAAGAGGCGTAGCGCCACGACCGACGTGCCACCCTGTGCGAGCACGCGAGCGCGATCCTCGGCGACGAGCCCGAACAGCTCGCGCGCCGAGGCAACCGCCTCGTCGGCGACTGTCGAGACACCGTCGAGGAAGAAGTCGAGCCACGCCTCCCAGTCACCATCGACGCGGACGGCGTCGAGCCGGCGGTAGTAGTCGTCGCGGTGCCGCTTGAAGAAGAGGCTCAGGTAGAGGAGCGGCTTCGTCACCAGCTTCCAGTGTTCGAGCAGCAGCGCCACGAGCAGCCGCCCGATACGCCCGTTGCCGTCGAGGTACGGGTGGATGGTCTCGAACTGGACGTGCAGGAGGCCCGCCCGCACGAGCGGCGGCAGCGTGTCGTCGCCGTGGAGGTACTGCTCGAAGGCGCCAAGCAGTTCGGGGAGCACGCGCGGTGGCGGCGGCACGTACGCGGCGTTGCCGGGCCGGCTGCCGCCGATCCAGTTCTGGCTGCGCCGCACCTCGCCAGGCAGCTTCTCCGCGCCGCGGCCGCCGCGCATGAGGCGCTCGTGCGTCTCGTTCAGGAGGCGCATCGAGAGCGGCAGGCCCCGTGGATCGGCGAGCTGGCCGCGCGCGTACGCGAGCGCGGCCAGGTAGTTGCGGACCTCCTCGACCTCGGCGCTGGGCGCGCCACCCTGCCCCGCGCCTTCCTGCGCTTCGAACGCGAGCAGATCGACGAGGGTCGCCTGCGTCCCCTCGATCTGCGACGACAGGACGGCCTCCTTGCGGACGAAGGCGTAGATGAACCAGTCGAGCGACGGGACCATCTCGCCCGCCAGCTCGAGGCGGACGAGCGCCTGCTCCGCAGCGCGGAGGCGTTCTGCGAGGGCAGCCTGGACGACGATCGGCGGGTTCGCGGGCGGCAGCGCGTGCGGGACGAAGGCCGCGACCTCCTCGCCACCCACTGCGGTCCGCTCGTATCGTCCCGTTGTTCGCTTCGGCATGTCGGCTCCGTGAGGACCCGCCCGACTGACCGGCTGCGCAGGCTGGAAAAGCCGGCGTGACTCGGGCGCGAATTGGGAACAAATGCTTTACTAACACCGACTCTTAGTCAAGTATGCGTTACTAGCGACTCGGCCGGGAGCCGAACTCGCGGCGATCTCCGGGCGACGACGAGCCCGACCAGCGTGAGCCTGTCCGGCAGGGGGATCTAGTCCAGCCCTGGTGTTCCGACCGGGCAGGAGAGGTCCAGGCGGCCGATCCGACCACCCTGACCGGGTTTCGGACCCCTGCCCGAACGCATCACGTGGCATGCGTGTCCAATCCACAACATTCCGTCCCTGGGCGCCGGCGGGGAACGGGGACGCCGAGCGCCTCTTGGATCCTCGAAGTCCTTCAGGGCCAGCCCTGAATCGCCCTCCGACCCGTCCGGCGACTGCCGCGTGACCCGCTGTGGCATTGCGATTGCTTAGACATAGAGCATGGGGATCAGTCTGTGCAAAGCCGTGCGCCGCACCGCATACCTTTTGACGTTTGCCCTCTCGCTCGCCTCGTCGAGCTCCGCCGCCGAGTGCGCCCCGCGCACGATGCGCGTCACGTTCTACACCTGCGCCGAGGGCTCCTCGCGCTGCCTCACGAGTCGTGGACACCAGCCGATGCCTTTCCGGACCGTGGCCGTGGGCGACCGGGCGCTGCTCGGGCGCTGGCTTTACGTGGAGGATCTCGGCGGCTGGGTACTGGCCGCCGACACCGGGGGCGGACTGAAGAAGGACGCCATGGACGTGTTTCTCGGGGAGCAGCGCATGGCCGCCCACGCGAAGCGGATGGGCGTGCAGTACTGGACGGTCGGTGTGTGCGGCTTGCCCGGAGAGCCGGCGCCCGCCGAGCCGCGTGAGGTGCGTTCCGCCGACGCGGCGCTCGCGCCGTCGGCCGCCGGGACCCCCTGACACACACCTTGAACGCGGTTCCCACAGCCGCTACAGTCCTCGTTCCGTGAGGGCAGAGGGCACAGGGACCGATTCCTTCGAGTGGCGAAGGCCGCTCGGCGGCGCTGGTGGCGTCCCCTGCCAGCCCGAGGCCCCGCCCCACTTCGGCCGTCACCAGGCCAGGCTGCTCGCGGTCACACTGCTCTTTGCCGCGGTGCCGCCGTTCGTCTGCGGTCGCGCTCGCACGCGGGCGCTGCGGGCCGCCGGTTTGCACATCGGCCGTGCCGGGACCTTCTGGGGCCTGCCGACGCTCGTCGGGCCCGGTCCGATTCTCGACCGGCTGAGCATCGGCGAGTGCTCCACGTTCAACGAGGGCTGCTTCTTCGAGTTGGAGGACCACGTGACGATCGGCGCGCACGTCTCCGTCGGGCACGACGTGCTGTTCCTGACGAAGACCCACGCGCGCGCCGGGGGCCGGCCAGCGGGAGCCTCCTGCTGCGCACCGGTGGTCGTCGGCGATGGCGCCTGGATCGGGGCGCGGGCCACCCTGCTGCCGGGCGTCACGATCGGCGCCGGCTCCGTGGTCGCGGCCTCGACGGTCGTGGAGCAGGACGTGCCGGACAATACACTGCTGACGGGCGGCCAGCGCATCTCGCTCGCCCGCTGGCGCTGATCGCGAAGGGGAGGGTGACCGCCGTGACCATCGAACGCAGTGTGGCCCTGCAGATCGTGCTCTCGTGCCTCAGGGAGGCGATCGAGCAGGCGGACGGCGCGGCGCCGGCCGAGCTCACGGAGGACGCGGTCATCGTGGGCAAGGATGCCGCCCTGGATTCGGTGGCGGTCGTCTCGCTGATCGTCGACGTCGAGCAGAAGCTGGAGCAGGACCACGGGATCAGCCTGACCCTGGCCAGCGACAAAGCCATGTCGCAGCGCAGCAGCCCGTTCCGCACGGCGGGCGTCCTGGCGGACCACGTGTGCGCGGTGGCGGCCGAGGGGGCCAGCGAGTGAACGAGCGTCAGGTCATGATCATCACCGGCACGCGCAAGGGCATCGGCCGCCACCTGGCCGAGACCTACGCGGCGCGCGGCTACGTCGTCGAAGGCTGCAGCCGCGGTGACAGCTCGTTCGAGGCCGAGAACTACACCCACCACCACGTCGACGTGGCCGACGAGAAGCAGGTCAAGGCGATGGTGACGTCCGTGGCCAAGCGCCATGGCCGCATCGACGTCGTGCTGAACAACGCCGCCATCGCCACGATGAACCACGTGCTGCTGACGCCGGCCGCCACGGCCAACCGCATGCTCGAGGTGAACGTCACCGGCACGCTGCTCGTCTGCCGAGACGTCGCCAAGGTGATGATGCGCCGGCGCTACGGGCGGATCGTCAACTTCACGACCATCGTGGCGCCCATCGCGCTGGCGGGCGAGGCGGTCTACGCCGCCTCCAAGAGCGCGGTCGTGACGCTGACGCGCATCCTCGCCTTCGAGCTGGGGCAGTGGGGCATCACCTGCAACTCGTTCGGCGCCACGCCGATCATGACCGACATGATCCGCGGCGTGCCCCGGGAGAAGGTCGACGCCGTCGTCAACAGCCTCGCCATCAAGAGGCTCGGCACGCCCGAGGACTGCGTCAACGTCTGCGATTTCTTCATCAGCCCGAAGAGCGACAACGTGACGGGACAGGTCGTGTACCTGGGCGGCATCAGTTGACGCCCGCCACGCCAGGCGGCGCTCGCGACGACGCCCCCGTGGCGTGGCTGTTCGCCCGGATGGAGGAGAGGCGAGCGTGCACGGCGCTCGTCTGGAACGACGAGTCCTCCAGCTTCGGCGACCTGCTCGAGCGCGCCTCGCGCTGGCGGACGGAACTGGCGGGCAGGGGGGTCGGCGCGGGCAGCGTCGTGCTCGTGGAGGCCGTGTTCTCGCCGGGGGCCGTCTCCCTGTTGCTGGCGCTCATCCAGCTGCGCGCGATCGCCGTCCCGCTGACACCGGCGTCGCGGGTGCAGCGCGCCCGCTTCGCCGAGATTGCCGAGGCGGGGTTCTGTGTGGAGTTCGACGCCTCGGACGCCTGGACCCTGAGCTTGCCGGGGCGCTCGGCCAGCAACGCGCTCACGCTGAAGCTGGCCGGCCGCGGCCACCCCGGGCTGGTGATCTTCTCGTCGGGGTCGACCGGCGAGCCCAAGGCCGTCCTACACGACTTCGTGGCGCTGCTCGAGAAGTTCAAGGCGCGCGGCCAGGGCAAGCGGATCCTCACCTTCCTGTTGTTCGACCACATCGGCGGGATGGACACCCTGTTCAACGTGCTGGCGAACGGCGGCACGATGGTGACGACGCCGAGCCGCGACCCCGACGCCGTCTGCCGCGCGATCGCGGCGCACCGGGTCCACACGCTCCCGGCCTCTCCCACCTTCCTGAACCTCCTCCTCATCTCGGAAGCCTGGCGGCAGCACGACGTCTCGTCCCTGAGAGTCGTCGCCTACGGTACCGAGTCGATGCCGGAACAACTGCTGGCGCGGCTGCGGGAGGCGCTCCCCGGCGTGCAGCTCGTCCAGACCTACGGCCTCTCCGAGCTCGGCGTGCTGCGCACGCGCTCGCGCGAGGACGGCTCGCTCTGGCTGAGGTTCCGGGGCGAGGGCTTCGAGACGAAGGTTGTCGACGGGCTGTTGTGGGTGCGCACGGCCTCGGCCATGCTCGGCTACCTCAACGCGCCGAACCTCTTCGACGAGGCCGGCTGGCTCAATACCGAGGACGCCGTCGTAGTGGAGGGCGAGTACCTCCGCATCCTCGGCAGAGCGAGCGAGATCATCAACGTCGGCGGCCGGAAGGTCTACCCGGCCGAGGTGGAGAACGTGATCTCGCAACTGGACAACGTCCGCGACGTCGCCGTCTACGGCGAGAAGAACTCCCTGACCGGCCAGATCGTGGCCGCTCGCATCAACCTCGTCGTCGAGGAGCCGCTCGAAGGGTTCAAGCGGAGGCTCCGGGTGTTCTGCCGCCAGCGGCTGGCGGCCTACAAGATCCCTGCTCGCATCGAGCTGACCGACCGCGAGCAGTATGGAGAGCGGCTGAAGAAGCTGCGGCGCCCTGTCGTGGCGGCCTCCGAAGGCCCGCAGTGAGCCTCGACGCGCCAGGGGTGCTGCGCCGGTTCGGGACTGTGCTGGACGAGGAGCTCGGCCGGCTGCGCCTGCGCCTCTTCGCGTTCCGGCTCGCCTCGAGGCTCGCCCCGCCCGGTCACGGCAGCCGCTACCGCGCGTTCCTGGCGCGGCGCGTCGGCTTCGAGATCGGCGCCGGCACGCGGCTGCTCGGCACGCCGCGCATCGCCGGGGGGCGGCGGGGCTTCGCCCGCAATCTCGTCATCGGCCGCGACTGCTCCGTTGGCCTCGACTGCGTCCTCGATCTCGGCGCGCCGATCCGGGTCGGCGACCGCGTGACGCTCGGCCACCAGGTCATGATCCTCACCACCTCTCACGAGCTCGGCCCGCGCGAGCACCGTGCCGGCACTCTGCTCGTGGCACCGGTCGTGGTGGGCGACGGCGTCTGGCTCGGGGCCCGCTGCACGATCCTGCCAGGGGTCACGGTTGGCGAAGGGGCTATCGTCGCCCCGGGCGCCCTGGTGACGAAGGACGTTGCGCCTCACACGCGCGTGGCCGGTGCACCGGCGAAGCGCAGCGAGCCGCTCGAGTGAGCCCCAGCAGGACCAGACGCACCGCGCTTGCGGCCCTCGCCGTCATGGCGGCCGGGTCCCTGGCGCGACGCGCTCTCGGCCGCAGTCGTCGCCGTTTCCCCTACCTCGTGGGGAGCCTCACCCCGGACGCGCGCGTGGCGCTCACCGCCGACGGGGCCTGGGTGTCGAGCTCGGCCGTCGTCGCCCCGGGGGTCTCGTTGAACGGGATCATCCGCCGGCCCGCGGACAGGCGCGCACCTTGGATCCTGTTCTATCCTGGGAACGACGCGACCCCTCTCGCCACCGCGCGGCGTTTCCTGGACCTCCTCCGCGGCGACAACGACTGGGGCTGCGCGGTGTGGGCATACCGTGGCTACGACTCGTCCGACGGCGCCCCGGCACGCGACGCCCTGGCCGCCGACGCCTCGCGCCTGTACGACGGCCTTCTCGAGGCCGAGGGGCTTCCGCCGGAACGGCTGAACGTCTTGGCCTTCTCGATGGGGGGCTACCTTGCCGCCAGCGCCGTCTCTCGTGGAGCGCAGTCGGGGCGGGCGCCGGCGTCGCTGTCGCTCCTCGCATCCGTGCGCGACGTGGAGATGACGCCTGCGGGATGGGCGGCGAGGTTGTTCGGGGGCGAGCGCTTCGACATCGATCCACTGCTCGACTCTCTCCCGGCCCCGGTGCTCGTCCTGCAGGGCGGGGCGGACGAGACGCTCGGCGTCGAGTCGGGGCGCGTGATCGCCGCGCGCCTCGGAAGCAGGGCCCGCTATCTCGAGCTGCCCGGCGTCGGACACAACGATCTGCTGGCGTCAGTGGCCGCGGCAGACGCGGTGCGCGACATGATCGGCCCCGTCCGCACGGGCTGAGTCACCGGCGGCCAGCCGCCGCTTCGCCATTGGCGGTGCGACTACGGCCGGAGCAGCGCGGCGGTGAGCCCCAGCGCCCACAGTGCCAGCACCGCCGCGGCCGCGTCGACGGCGGCGCGCCTGCGCGGGCGGCAACACCGCTGCGGTCGCCCACTGCGGGCCCTGCCTCGAGCGCAGCGCGCCGACGAGACCCAGCGCCGAGAACAGCGCGAGGACGAAGACGAGCCCGCGGAAGCCCGCGGCGCACGTAGGTCAGCGGGTCGTAGGCGCGCCGGCCGCTGACCCGCTCGAGCAGGTCCAGCTGCCCCTCGCCCAGGGCCTGCCAACGGTAGGCGTCGATGTCCGTCGGCAGCGGTTTCACGGTCGCGCCCCACAGGTTGGCGCGGCCCTGCGGGTTCACCGGCACGAAGCGGCCCGAGACGGCGAGGTTGCGCGGCATCCAGGGCGCGAGGACCGCGGCGCCGGCGCCGCAGAGGACGAGGGTGCCCACGAGGGCGCTGCGCAGCGGCAGCCGCGGGCGCCGCAGGGCGAGGGCCCACAGCGCGGCCACGATCCCGGTCGCGTGGAGGACCCCGTACTGGAGTAGCCAGACCAGCACGACGCTCCCCGGGTTCAGCGCGAAGACGAGCGCCCCCGCGAACGCGTGCCGGGCCCGCATCCGCTCGCCGAGCCAGAGGAACAGCAGCACCGCCCCGAGCGCCGCCGTCGCGGCCTGGGCCGCGAAGACGAGGGGCGCGGCCCGGACCAGGTAGGCCAGCGTGACCGCGCGCGGCGCGCCCGCGAGGAACAGGAGCGACGCGCCGAGCACGGCCAGCACCAGCGCGGCGAGCACGAGCGCCGGCAGCACCCGCGCCCGCCCGCTGCGCACCTATAAGGATGGCGCCGCAGCACAGCACCCCCGTCTCGTCGGGCGGGGCTTCGCGCTAGCATGGGTCAGGTGGTGACCCCGATGAGCGAGAACCTCCGCAGCCTGCCCCTCACCGACCTCTCCGAGGACGAGAAGAGCTTCCGGGAGGTCGTCCGCGACTTCGCCGAGAAGGAGATCCGCCCGCTCGTCCGCAGAATGGACGAGGAGTCGAAGATCCCGCGCGAGCTGATCGACGCCTGCTTCGAGCTCGGGGTGATGGGTGTCGAGATCCCCGAGGGCCACGGCGGCGCGGGCGGTACCTTCTTCATGTCGACGCTCGTGGTCGAGGAGCTGGCTCGGGTCGATCCGTCGGTGGCGGTGCTGGTCGACGTGCAGAACACGCTGTGCAACAACGCCATCCTGCGCTGGGGCAGCGCGGCGCAGCAGGCGCAGTACTTCCCGCGGCTCGCTTCGCAGTGGGTCGGCGCCTACGCGCTGAGCGAGGCCGGCTCCGGCTCGGACGCCTTCGCGCTCGCCTGCCGCGCCTACGACCGCGGCGACCACTACGAGCTGACCGGACGCAAGCTGTGGATCACGAACGCGGCCGAGGCCGAGCTGTTCATCGTGATGGCCAACCTCGACCCGTCCAAGGGCTACAAGGGCATCACCAGCTTCCTGGTGGAGCGGACCTTCCCGGGCTTCAACGTCGGCAAGAAGGAGGACAAGCTCGGGATCCGCGCCTCCTCGACCTGCGAGCTGGTGCTCGAGGCCTGCCGCGTGCCGAAGCAGAACGTGCTCGGCGAGCCGGGCAAGGGCTACAAGATCGCGATCGAGACCCTCAACGAGGGCCGGATCGGGATCGGGGCGCAGATGGTCGGCCTCGCGCAGGGGGCCTTCGAGCACGCGGTGCGCTACTCGCAGGAGCGGCAGCAGTTCGGCAAGCCGATCTCCGAGTTCCAGGGCGTGCAGTTCGAGATCGCCGAGATGGCGACGCAGATCGAGGCCGCCCGCCTGCTCACCTACAACGCGGCGCGGCTGCGCGACGACGGCCTGCCGTTCGTGAAGGAGTCGGCGATGGCGAAGCTGTTCGCCTCGCGCGCCGCGGAGCGCGTGGCCTCGAAGGCGATCGAGATCCACGGCGGCTACGGCTTCACCCGCGAGTACCCGGTCGAAAAGTACTTCCGCGACCAGAAGGTGGGCCAGATCTACGAGGGCACCACCAACATGCAGCTCACGGTGATCGCCAAGCAGGTCTTCGGCAAGCTGTAGCGGCTGCCGCCCCGCGCTCGGAGGGCTGCAGGTCACGGCTCGGAGCGCAGCGGGATTCACTCCCGCGGAGCGCAGGGGGGCCTGGGGGGTGCGGCGCAGCACCCCCCAGAAGAAGATCAGATCAGCGGCTGGTCGGCGGTGAACTCGAACTTGAAGGTGCGCTTCCAGCCGGGCAGGACCTCCGCCTCGCGCTCGTAGTAGAGGTGGATCTGCCGGTCGTGGTCGGTCGTGGAGACGTCGAAGCTCTCGGGGCCGATCCACTGCCCCAGCCGCCGCTTCGCGACCTCGTCCATCAGCATCTTCATCACCGACTCGTCGCCCTTGCGCGTCATGTGCCGCGGGGCCCGACAGATCTCGTTGACCTTGTCGATGAAGTCGTAGTGGTCCCAGTAGACGGGCACCACGTTCCAGGCGGCGAGCCCCGCCGCCAGCAGCACCACCAGGAGGATGAGACCCCCGAACCTGCCTTCGCCTTTCTCGCCGCTGCGTCGCATCGTCCCCTCCCGGCCGCTCCCCGCGGCGGCCGTCACCGGATCACGTGGAAGAATCGGTCCCAGCGCGTCCTGCCGAAGGCGCGGGCCGTGCTCTTGAGCCAGTTCACCGTGCCGGTTTCCTGGTACTCCTGGCTGTCCGCGTCGTACGACCAGTAGACCAGCAGCGCCCGGCCCTTGACGTTCTCGCGCGGCAGGAAGCCCCAGTAACGGCTGTCCCTGCTGTTGTCGCGGTTGTCGCCGAGCACGAGCAGCTTGCCCTCGGGCACCCGCTGCGGGCCCCAGCCGCCGCGGCCGTCCTCGCGCAGGGCGTACTCGGGGTCGTCGGCCGCCAGCTGCTCGTTGAGGAAGTGGGCGTAGGGCTCGTCGATGCCCCGGCCGTCGACCAGGACCTTACGGCCGCGGACCTCGATCGTCTCGCCGGGCAGGCCGATCACGCGCTTGATGAAGTCGCGGCTGGGGTCCTCGGGGTACTTGAAGACGACCACGTCGCCGCGCCGGATCGGCCGCTTGCCGAGCAGGGCGTCCTCGAGCGGTCCGAAGGACGGCGAGTAGACGAGCTTGTTGACCAGCAGGTGATCGCCGATCAGCAGGTTCGGGATCATCGAGCCGGTCGGGATCTTGAACGCCTGCACCGCGAACGTGCGGATGAACAGCGCCAGGATCACCGCGACGACGATGGACTCGAGGTACTCGCGGGCCACCGACTTCTTGAAGGAGGGTACGGCTCCCGCCGCCTTGTCGCTCATCGGCTCGATTCTAGCCGACTCGGAGCCGGGCGCTGGCAGGCCGGCGCCCGGCTCCCGCGGCCGACACCCTCAGCGGCCGCCGAGCTGGCCCAGGATCGAGCCCAGCATGCCGTCGAGGGCGTTGCCCTGGGGCACCTCGCCCTGCGGCGTCATGTGGTTGATGAGCTCGGGCAGCACCGAGGCCAGCACCGAGCTCGCGTCGGCGTGGCCGATCCCGGCCTTCTGCGCGAACTGGCCCAGGACGTCGGGCCCGAGGACGCTCGACAGCGCGCCGGGATCGACCGGCTTGTTGGGGCCGCCCGCGATCCACGACGACATGATGTCGCCCAGGCCCCCCTTGTTGAACGCGCCCACCACGTCGGCGAGCCCGCCGCCGCCGCCGACCGAGGAGTCCTTCGGGTTGAGCATCGAGAGCGCCGCCGCGATGATCTGGGGGTTCTTCATCACGAGGTCCGCGATCGCCCCCAGGCCGCTCGCCTGGGTGCCGCCGCCCGCCGCCGCCTGCTTCAGGATTTGATCCAGTAGACCCATCTCAGCCTCCGTGGGCGCTCACGCCCGTCGTTCGCAGAAGAAACCCGACGCGTCGTCGGTCCGGCTAGTCGTCGACCCGCAGCACGGCCAGGAAGGCCTCCTGTGGGATGTCGACCGTTCCCACGCGCTTCATCCGCTTCTTGCCCTCCTTCTGCTTCTCGAGCAGCTTCCTCTTGCGCGAGATGTCCCCACCGTAGCACTTCGCGATCACGTTCTTGCGCAGCGGCGTCACCGTCTCGCGGGCGATGACCCGCGAGCCGATCGCCGCCTGGATCGCCACCTCGAACATCTGGCGCGGGATCAGCTTGCGCATCTTCTCGACCAGCGACTTGCCCCGCTGGTACGCCGCGTCCTGGTGGACGATCAGCGACAGCGCGTCGACCGGGTCGCCGTTGACCAGCACGTCGAGCTTGACGAGCGGCGAGGCCCAGTGGCCGGTGAACTCGTAGTCGAGAGAGGCGTAGCCGCGCGAGGCCGACTTCAGGCGGTCGTAGAAGTCGAGCAGGATCTCGGCCAGCGGCAGCTCGTACTGGATCATCACCCGCGTCTGCGTGATGTAGTGGATGCCCTTCTGGACCCCGCGCTTGTCCTGGCACAGCTTCAGGATCGGCCCCACGTACTCGTCGCCGGTGAGGATCGTCGCGGTGATGATCGGCTCCTCGATCGACTCGATCCGGCCCGGGTCCGGCAGCCGCGCGGGCGAGTCGATCTCGATCCACTCGCCGTCCGTCCTGTGCACGCGGTAGCGCACGGAGGGCGCGGTGACGAGCAGCTCGAGGTCGAACTCGCGCTCGAGCCGCTCCTGCACGATCTCCATGTGCAGCAGGCCCAGGAAGCCGCAGCGGAAGCCGAAGCCGAGCGCCGCCGAGGTCTCGGGCTCGTAGAAGAACGAGGAGTCGTTGAGCCTCAGCTTCTCGAGCGCCTCGCGCAGCTCGGCGTACTGGTCGGCGTCCACCGGGTAGAGCCCGGCGAACACCATCGGCTTGATCTCCTTGAAGCCGGGCAGCGGCTCGCCGGCCGGCCGGCGGTCGTCCGTCAGCGTGTCGCCGATCGCCACGTCGGCCACCCGCTTGATCCCGGCGATCACGAAGCCGACCTCGCCGGCGGCGAGCGACGCGACGGGCAGCGGCTTCGGCGTGAAGACGCCGAGCTGCTCCACCTCGTAGGTGCCGCCGTTCGCCATCAGGCGCACCCTCATCCCCGGCTCGATCCGGCCGTCGACCACGTGCAGCAGCACGACGACGCCGCGGTACTGGTCGAACCACGAGTCGAAGACCAGGCCGCGCAGCGGCCCGTCGGCGTCGCCGCGAGGCGGGGGAATCCGCAGCACGACCGCTTCCAGGATCTCGTCGATGCCGACGCCCAGCTTCGCCGAGGCGTGGATCGCCCCGGAGGCGTCGATCCCGATCACCTGTTCGATCTGCTCGCGGGCGCGCTCCGGATCGGCCCCCGGCAGGTCGACCTTGTTCAGCACCGGGATGATCTCGAGCGCGGCGTCCGCGGCGAGGTGCGCGTTCGCGAGCGTCTGCGCCTCGACGCCCTGGCTGGCGTCGACGACCAGCAGCGCCCCCTGGCAGGCGGCCAGCGAGCGCGAGACCTCGTAGGCGAAGTCGACGTGCCCGGGCGTGTCGATCAGGTTCAGGACGTAGTCCTGGCCGTCCCGCGCCCGGTACTCGAGCCGCACGGAGTGCTGCTTGATCGTGATCCCGCGTTCGCGCTCGAGGTCCATCGAGTCGAGGAACTGCTCGGTCAGCTCGCGCTGCGTCAGGGCGCCCGTGCGCTCGAGCAGGCGGTCCGACAGCGTCGTCTTGCCGTGGTCGATGTGGGCGATGATCGAGAAGTTGCGGATGTTCTGCTGCATGCTCAGGCCGTCGCTTCCGGCTCGCCGTCGGGGCGGCCGATCGCGACCGTGTCGAGCCGCGGCCGGACCGCGAAGATGCCGCGCCCCTTCTCGTCGAGGCGCCAGCCCGGGTTGAGCCGCAGCAGGCGGTCGACCAGCACCCGCAGCAGCTCCCCGGCCTCCTGCTCGAGGCCCCTGGCGTCGGCGCAGGCCACGAGCAGCCCCACCTTGCCGTTGACGAAGGCCAGGAAGAACTCGTCGCGCTCCCAGGCGGCGAAATGGTCCTCGAGCTCCTCGCCCGAGTGCAGCGCCGCCGGCACGCGGAACAGGGCCTCCGCCCGCGCGTCGAGGAAACCGCGCAGGGTCGCCTCGCCCTCCTCGCCGCCCCGCGGGCTCTCCATCAGGACGCCGCGCTTGTCGAACAGCGCCGCGTAGCGCCCCGCGCCCAGGCCGCGCAGGGCCTCCAGTCCTTCGGCGACGTCCGTCTGCAGGCGGCTGCGCGATTCGAACATGGAAGCCGCCACTATAGCGCGGAGGCGGGGGCCGTTACTGGTTGAAAGCCAGAGGGTTCGGTGGTAGAAACCTAGCGCTGCTGTGCCAGCCCCGGCCGTTCGGGGCAGGAGAGGGGAATGCTGCGGAAGATCCTCGCCGTGGACGACTCGGCGCTCATCCACCAGATGTACAAGCTCTTCCTCTCTCGCTACAAGAACTGCAAGCTCGTCAGCGCGATGAACGGACTCGAGGCGCTCGACAAGCTCGGGCAGGAGGAGGGCATCGACCTCATCCTGCTCGACATCAACATGCCGGTGATGAACGGCCTCGAGTTCCTGCAGCGCGTGCAGAAAGAGCCCGCCTACAAGGACATCCCCGTGATCATCATCTCCACCGAGGGCAAGGAGGAGGACACGATCCGCGGCCTGAAGATGGGCGCCCGCGGCTACGTGAAGAAGCCCTTCCAGGCCTCGGAGCTCCACGGCCTCATCGAGAAGATCACGGGCCCGTGACCCTGGTCGTCCCGCGGGGCGTGCGGTGATGGACTTCGAGGTTTCGGCGGAGCTCGTCGGCATCTACCTCGAGGACGCCCGCGAGCACCTCGCGGTCCTCGACACGGCCCTGCTCCGGATCGAGCGCGAGGGCAGCCAGCCCGAGCTCGCCGCCTCGCTGCTCGGCCCGCTGCACACGCTGAAGGGCAACAGCGGGATGATGGGCTTCTCCGCGGTGAAGGACTACATCCACCGCCTCGAGGAGGTCTTTGGCCGCGCCCGCGACGGGCGCCTGGCGCTCGATGCCGCCGCCCTCGACGGGCTGCTCTCCGGCTCGACCGCGCTGCGCGGTGCGATCGAGGCGGCCTGCACGGCCGGCCGCGAGACCGCCGACCTGTCCGGCGAGATGGCGTCGCTCGCGGCGTTGCTCGCTCGCGGCGCCGCCCTTCCATCGGCCGCGCACAGCGCGCCGCCCGTCGCTCCCGCTCCGGCGGCGCCGCTGCCGCCGCCGCCGGTCGAGCCCTCGCCTGCGGCCCCTGCCACGCTCACGCCGGACCTGGCCGCGAGCGCCGCGGCGGACGTCGCCGCCATGACCGCCGCGCGGGCCCGCTCGAGCATGGTGCGGGTCGACTTCGCCAAGCTCGACCACCTGCTGAACCTCGTCGGCGAGCTGATCGTCCACCGCACGAAGCTGAGCGAGCTCGGCCGCCAGGTGGCGCAGGCCGTGCCCGACGGCGGGCCGGCGCTGCTCGAGGCCGTGCACCAGGTCGCGAGCGTCTCCAGCCAGCTCCAGGAGACGATCATGGACGTGCGGATGCTGCCGATCCGCCACGTCTTCGAGCGCTTCCCGCGGCTCGTGCGCGACCTGGCGCGCCACCAGGGCAAGCAGGTCGAGCTGGTGCTCCAGGGCGAGGAGACGCGCGTCGACAAGGCCGTGATCGACGAGCTCGGCGAGCCGCTCGTGCACCTGATCCGCAACGCCGTCGACCACGGTATCGAGGCCCCCCGGCAGCGGCTCGCGCGCGGCAAGTCCGCGACCGGCACGATCCTGCTCTCCGCCGCCCAGGAGTCCAACCAGGTCGTGATCACCCTGGTCGACGACGGCGGCGGCATCGACGCCGGCGAGGTGCGCCGCAAGGCCGTCGAGCGGGGGATCCTGCGCGCGGACGAGCGGGTCAGCGACCGCGAGGCGATCCAGCTGATCTTCACCGAGGGCTTCTCCACCGCCCGCACCATCACCGACGTCTCCGGCCGCGGCGTCGGCCTCGACGTGGTCGTACAGAGCATGGAGCGCCTCAACGGCCTGATCGAGGCCGAGACGATCCCCGGCGCCGGCACGAAGTTCACGCTCCAGCTGCCCCTGACCCTGGCGATCATCACCGTGCTGATGGTCGACGTGGCCGGCGGCAGCTACGCGCTGCCCTCCGGCTCCGTGGTCGAGACCCTGCGCTACCGCGTGCAGGACGTCTCGCGCATGAACGGGCGCGACACCCTGCGCGTGCGCGACCGCATCGTGCCGCTGCTCCACCTGTGCGAGCTGTTCGGCGCCGCGGGGGACGCCGCGGCGCGCGAGCGCTACGCCGTGATCGTGGGCCGGGGCGAGAAGCGGCTGGGCCTCACGGTCGACCGCCTGCTCGGCCAGCAGGACGTGGTGATCAAGGCGCTCGACCCGGTGGTCTCCGAGTCGTCCGTGGGGATCGCCGGCGCCACGATCCTGGGCGACGGGCGCGTGGTGCTGATCGTCGACGTGGCCTCGCTGTTCGAGAGCCGGCGCGCCCGCTCGGCGCGGGCGGGCCGCGGGGCCGAGGCCTAGCCCGTGTACGAGCGCTACTGGGGGCTGCGCGAGAAGCCGTTCCGCAAGACGCCGGACCCGCGCTACCTGTTCCTCAACGAGACGTACGAGGAGGCGCTCGAGCGGCTGCTGTTCGCGGTCGAGGAGATGGAGCTCGCCCTGCTCACCGGCGAGGTCGGCTCGGGCAAGACGCTGCTCACGCGCGCGCTCATCGACCGCGTCGGCGGCAAGTACGAGGTCGGGATGATCCTCAACCCGCGCCTCTCGCCGCGCCAGTTCCTGCGCACCGTGGCGGCGGAGCTCGGCGTCGCCCTTCCGCGCTTCCACTCGAGCGACCTGCTCGAGCAGATCCACGAGCGGCTGCTCGGGCTCGACGAGGCGGGGCGCGCCGCGCTGCTGATCGTCGACGAGGCGCACCTGATCCCCGGCAAGCCGACCTTCGAGGAGATCCGGCTGCTGACCAACTTCCAGCTCGACGACCGCAACCTCATCGCGATCGTGCTGGTGGGGCAGCCGGAGCTGCGCGAGCGGCTGCGGCACCGGGCCTACCGCGCGCTGACGCAGCGGATCGGCGCGTCGTTCCAGCTCGTGCCGCTCGGCGTCGAGGACACGCGGGCCTACGTGGCGCACCGGCTCGGCGTCGCGGGCGCGCAGCGGCCGATCTTCTCCGCGGACGCAGTGGTACGCCTGCACGCGGCCTCGTCCGGCATCCCGCGCGTGCTCAACCACCTCGCCACGCAGGCCCTGCTCGAGGGCATGGCGCGCTCCGCGAGCGAGGTCGACGCCGGGGTGGTCGAGGCGGTGGCGGCGGAGAGGGACTTCGAGAGCGCCTCGGTCGAGGCGAGAGGGTAGCAGCATGGGTCGAATGGCCGACGCGCGGAAGAGGGCGCGCAAGGAACAGCCGCCGGCTCCCGAGCCGGCGGTGTCCGAGCCGGTGCCCTCCCCGCCCGCGCAGGATTTCGCTTTCGTCGACGAACCGGAGGCTCCCGCGGCGCCCACGAACGCGCCCGTGTTCGAGTTGCCGGCCTCCGGCCTCGCCGAGGAGATCCTGCGCCAGGTGGCCGCCGAGGCGGCCCCGGGCCCGGAGCCCGTCGCGCCGGCCCCGGCCGAGCCCGAGCCCGAGCCGACGCCCGCGGCCTTCGCCGGCGCCCACAGCCTCTCCTTCTTCGCGGCTCCCGCGCAGGAACAGCGCGCGGCGGCCGAGACGACGGAGCACCTGGCCACCTTCTTCCTCGATCGCGAGGAGTACGGCGTCGACGTGCGCCAGGTGCAGGAGATCCGGCGCCTGAGCGAGATCACGAGCGTGCCGCGGGCCCCGGAGTTCATCCGCGGCGTCATCAACCTGCGCGGCCGGATCCTGCCGGTGCTCGACCTGCGCCGCAAGCTGGGCCTCGGCGAGGTCGTCGAGGGCCGCGCCACCCGCATCGTGGTCGTGCGCGTGCGCGAGCGCACGCTCGGCCTGCTGGTGGACGGCGCCTCGCAGGTGCTGAAGATCCCGGTCTCGCGGATCGAGCCGGCGCCGGAGGAGGTGGTCGAGCGCGGCGGCGACTACATCCGCGGCGTCGCGAAGCTCGACGACCGGCTCATCATCCTCGTGGACCTCGAGCGCCTGCTCGCGCACGAGCTCAAGGCGGCGACGTCGCCCGGACCGGCGCGCGCCTCGGTCGGCCAGGACGGCGTCTCGTAGGGAGTGAAAGATGGCCTTCAACGTCAAGTCGATCCGCACCAAGCTGCTGGGCCTGCTGGCCGCGATCGCCCTCGTCGTCGCCGGCGTCGCCGTGCTGTACGACCTCTTCACCGGCGAGGCGCTGCTGCGTGACCAGATCGCCCGGCGCGGGCGCTACATCGCGAGCAACCTCGCCTTCAACGCCAAGTACGGCGTGCTGACCGAGGACAAGCCGCTGCTGCTCCAGTTCCTCGAGGGCGCGGTCTCGGCCGGCGTCGCCGGGGCGGAGTCCGACGTGGTGGGCGCGCTGATCCGCGACGTCAAGGGCCAGACGCTGGCGCAGGCCGGCAAGGGGCTCAAGAACCTGCCGGCCCTGCCCCCCGCGAGCCCCGAGGAGACGACCGCGGTGACCGAGGACGGCGAGCGCGTCCTGCTGTTCCGGGCGCCGGTGACGAGCTCGGCGGGAGGCGGCAACGAGGACCTCGGCGCGGCGCCGGCCGCGCGCAGCGAGTCCGTGAAGGGCTGCATCGAGGTGGCGATCAGCGAGGCCGCCCTGAAGGCCGTGCAGCGCCGGCGCATGAT